>JAGUUJ010000069.1 GCA_020063525.1 Candidatus Omnitrophota bacterium | reverse complement strand
TCCTCAAAAGAAGTCCACCTATATTTGTCGTTGCCCCGCAAAATTTCCGCTCTTCCCTTAAGGGAAGAGCCTTTGGGGTCAACCCTACACTATGGTGCGGAAGGAGGGAGTTGAACCCTCAAGGGTTGCCCCACTAGCTCCTGAAGCTAGCGCGTATGCCAATTCCGCCACTTCCGCAAAGTTAACCAATTCAAGTATATCCTACACATATAATCCTGTCAATTATAAAAGTTGCGGCTAAGCTGCTTTGTTGTTATAATATAATATTTTAGAGGAGGGAAAAACGATGTTCCTTCAGTCATTTAAGATTACGGGTTTAGCGGTGGCGCAGATTTTTCTGCTGGCTGCTCTCGGCTACTTTTTGATTAAGAAGAATATACTGGGCCCTGAAGGTCTAAGTGCCTTAAGCCGCCTGGTTATTGAGGTTACCTTGCCCCTGATGATCTTTTGCCAGTTAATCAAAAATTTTAGTTTTAATCTATATTCTAACTGGTGGATTTTCCCTCTGATAAGTATTGCTATAACAATCGTAGGTTTAATTGTAGGAGCTGTATTTTTAGGGCTTATCCGCGGCCCTCAGCATAAATTGCAGTTTTTAAGTTTGATTGCTTTTCAGAATTCAGGGTATCTGGCGCTGGCGCTGGTAGCAGCATTGTTACCTGCGGATAAATTAGATTCTATGTTTACTTATATATTTTTGTTTCTCTTCGGATTCAATCTGGTGATGTGGTCATTGGGGGTGTATATTTTATCATTTACAAGAGCAAAAAAGTTTGAGTTAGGCAGTCTATTCAGCCCGCCGGTGATTGCCACTCTAGTCAGTTTAATACTTATATTTTTTGGTTTAAATAAATTTATACCTCAAGGCGCGTTAAAACCTTTGCGTATGGTGGGTGACTGCACATTGCCTCTGGCTATGCTTATCGTAGGCGGTAACCTTGCCTCAATACATTTAGGACAAATCGATAAGAAAGCAATGTCTTTGATGATATTAGCAAAATTGATAATTTTACCTGCTTTTGGCCTGTGGCTGGTTATAAAATTTAAGTTTCCGGAACTTGTAGGATTATTAATTATTATGCAATTGGCTGTGCCGTCGGCAACATCTTTATCTTTAATTATCACACATTATAAGAAAGAAGACCTGCTGATAAGTCAGGGCATATTCCTTAGTCATATTGTGAGCCTGGTAACCTTGCCGCTATTTTTGAGTTTATATTTCACGCTGAGTATGATAAAATGAATAAGCTTATTGCCAGTAATAGAAAGGCGCACAGGGATTATGCGATTTTAGAGGCTATCGAATGCGGCATAGAACTGAAAGGCAGTGAGGTAAAGTCTTTAAGGTTGGGCAAAATGAACCTGGAAGACAGCTTTGCCCGCATTGAGAATAACGAAGTTATATTATATAATACTCATATAAGCCCATATTTAGAGGCGAGTTACTTAAACGTCGAACCAAAGAGACCAAGGAGATTACTTTTACGGAAAAATCAGATCAGGAAATTATTCGGGCAAGTCGTTCAGCGAGGTTTTACGCTTGTCCCTTTGAAGGCATATTTTAGCGACCGTGGTTTTGCTAAAATAGAACTCGCTCTTTGTAGAGGCAAAAAATTCTACGACCGGCGCGAAGACATGAAACGCAGAGAAACAGAACTTGAGATGCGCCGGGCTATTAAGAGTAGAAGAGGAAAATAGTTTGTCCCGCCTCGTAAACTACAGCAAAATTCTCTTTTTGATAATTTTGCTGCACTCGGCGGGACGAATTTCAGAACGAAAAAAATAGGGAAATTCGGGGGTGAAAGGACTCGACCTAGGTAAGCCGGGTAAAAGTAGCATGCCGCGGAGGCGAGGTTAGCCGCGTTAACAATCCTTGCAAAGATAAACGCAAACAACAGACTAACGTCTGCTGCGGTATTTCCGCTTATGCCAGCAATGGTTCCAGCGGGTGTGCCGCTTAGCGCAGTCCTACCTTATTAAATAGGTAGGCCTCTTCTTAGGTTGCCTGTGGCCTAAACGAGAGCGGTTAACAGGCTGGCTTGAGTAAATTAGCCTTTGGGGCTCAGGCAAGATCATAAAAGGCTGCGGTTTACGCAATCCTGCCCCGCAGGAGGCGTAAGCTTAAGACGAAATGCGGGGCTAAGCATGTAGCGACTTTTATGCGATTACTCAGGGACGCGGCTTCGATGCCGCCACCTCCACCAACTTTTCCATTAATGGAAAAGTTGGTGGATCCCGAAATAATGTATTTCGGGATCTAAAATATTATAAATTTGTATGAATAGAATAATAATTATATTTCTGTTTGTTCTCTTTTTATCCGGCTGCGCTACCGTTCCCAGTAGAGTAGCCCTGCCCACCTATAATATCAGCGGTGTAACCTACGTATCTTTAGTTTCTCTATGTGAATCAGAAAATATAGCCTGGGAATATGATACGTTCACCCGGACAGCTCATCTAAGCAAAGGTGCCCATAAAATAAATTTAATGGTAGGTGAGAGTCTCGTCATTGTTGATGATATGCCCCAGTATCTTAAGTATCCTGTGGATATTTACCAGGGCACAGTAGTCATCCCCTTTAAATTTAAAGAACAAGTTTTAGATGGCTTGTTTAAAGAACGCTATCCGCAGCAAAAGATAACTTTACCTTTATCCAGAATTAAAAAGATTGTTATTGATGCCGGACACGGCGGAAAGGATCCCGGCACTATAGGAAAACGGGGCTTAAGAGAAAAGGATGTTAACCTGGATGTTGCCAAGAGGCTAAGCAAACTATTAAGGGCTGACGGTATAGACGTGGTGATGACGCGTTCCGGAGATAGTTTTATTTCCCTTGAGCGCAGGGTAGCTATAGCCAACGATTCCAGAGCAGACTTATTTATAAGTATCCACTCCAATGCTAATCGGGTGAGGAGCTTAAACGGACTTGAGGTATATTATATTTCTCCTAATGTAAGCGATTCTAAACGGGCGTTATATTGCGCCCAGAATGCAGTGTTAAATTTAGATAAATCCTCTTTTGCTTACAATCCGTCTTTAAATTTAAAGGCAACGCTGTGGGATATGATTCATACCTCTAATCGTGCAGAGTCAGTAAGATTAGCCCGTGACGTCTGTAGCGCCATAGATAATAATTTGAATACAAGAGTCTTAGGTATAAAAGGTGCGCCTTTTTATGTTTTAAAGGGTGCGCGTATGCCTGCGATTTTAATTGAGACAGGGTTTTTGTCCAATTATCAGGAAGAGCGCCTGATGAAAAACGCTTATTATCGCCAGCAAATAGCTGAAAGTATAGAACAAGGAATACAAAGATATGTGCGGGATTTTACATTAATGGAGGCGGCGAAAGAATGAAACCAATAGGCGTGTTTGATTCCGGCGTAGGCGGATTGACCGTGGTTAAAGAATTAATCCGTCAGCTGCCCGGTGAAGATATAATCTATTTCGGCGATACTGCCCGCGTGCCCTACGGCATAAAATCCAAAGAGACAGTAATCCGTTTTTCTATCGAGAACATCTTATTTTTGCTAAAACAGGAGGTAAAGCTAATCTGCATTGCCTGTAATACCGTGTCCAGCGTTGCCCTTCCGCTCATAAAAAGCCATTTTCGGGTACCTATTGTCGGCGTAATCAGCCCCGGCGTAAGGGAAGCAGTCTATGCCACGCAGAATAAACGTATCGGCGTTATTGGCACGCGCGGCACTATAGAAAGCCGGACCTATGAAAATGAGATAAAACAACTTGACCCTTCGATTAAAGTTACGGCTGTAGCCTGTCCTCTATTCGTGCCTTTTGCCGAGGAGGGCTGGCTCGCAGGCAGTGAAGTTCTGAGTGTAGCTAAAAAGTATCTTAAGCCCTTAAACGCTGCCCGCGTTGATACGGTTATTCTGGGTTGCACACATTATCCGTTACTTAAGCCGGTGATTAAAAAGGCATTGGGAAAGCAGGTTACATTGATTGATTCAGCCAAACAAGTAGCCGTTGAAGTAAAA
The DNA here is from genome assembly GCA_020063525.1 of Candidatus Omnitrophota bacterium. Taxonomy (GTDB): domain Bacteria; phylum Omnitrophota; class Gorgyraeia; order Gygaellales; family Profunditerraquicolaceae; genus UBA1562. The sequence goes on along the minus strand of JAGUUJ010000069.1, from coordinate 6,057 downwards.
AAGATTCTGGTTACAGAAGGCCCGCTTAATACAGGGCGTAGGAGAGCCAAGCACAAATTTTATGTCAGCGATAACACTAAGTGGTTTAGCGCTGTGGCAGAGAGATTTTTAGGTATGCCGTTATCCAATGTCGAGAAAGTAAATGTATAACATAAAAATAGAATCGTATTTTAGTTCTGCGCATTACTTACGCGGTTACAGAGGTAAATGCGAAGAGTTGCATGGCCACAACTGGAAAGTAGAAGTTACGCTGGAAGCAAGAAAACTAGACAAGACAGGTATGGTTTTAGACTTTAAAGATTTAAAGAGGGAATTAAATAAAGTGTTAGAAAAATTAGACCATAAATGCTTAAATTACCTCACCTATTTTAAGAAAGTAAATCCTACTTCCGAGAATATTGCGCAATACATATATAAAAGCCTTAAATCAGAGATTCCGAACCTTAAGTTAGTTACGGTCTGGGAAAACCATAATAGTTGCGCATCTTATTATGAGGGATGAAAAAGGCCATAGTTTTATTATCCGGCGGTTTAGATTCAGCCACAACTTTATATCTTGCCAGGAAGCAGGGTTATAAATGTTTCTGTCTGAGCTTTGACTACGGCCAGCGCCACAAAAAAGAAATAGAATACGCAAAAAAGATTGCCCGGGCGAGTTCTTCTCCGGCTCAAGTCATAAAAATTAATTTACCCTGGAGAGGCTCAAGTTTATTAGATAAGAAATTAAGAATTCCTCAGCTTACGAGCTTACGAACTTACGAACTTACGAATGCTATACCTTCAACCTATGTTCCTGGCCGCAATATTATCTTCTTAAGCTTTGCTTTATCTTTTGCTGAGGCGATGGCAGCAGAAGCAATATTTATCGGCGCTCATACGCAGGACTACAGCGGTTATCCTGATTGCCGGCCGGAATTTTATCGTGCATTTAAGAAAGTAATCTTGACAGGCACAAAATCCGGCGTGGAAAAGAGAGGCATTAAAATTCAGACTCCCTTAATTGGTAAGACCAAGGCCCAGATTATTCGCCAAGCCAGGCAATTAGGCGTACCTTTTGCTTTAACCTGGTCATGTTATCAAGGAGGAAGAGTTCCTTGCGGTGAGTGCGATAGTTGTTATTATAGGGCAAAGGGTTTCTTGGAGGCAGGAATAAGAGACCCATTGCTGAGCAGGTAAATATGAGAACAAAGGGAAAAATTACAGAAGTCTTCAGCAGCGTTCAAGGTGAAGGGCTTTATTTCGGTGAAGAGCAGCTCTTTGTGCGTTTTTTTGGTTGCAATCTTAAATGTAAATTCTGCGATACGCCCTTAGACCGTTTTACAGAATATGAACCGGAAGAATTACTCCAAGAGGTAAAACTATATAAGAATGGCCATTGCACCGTAGCATTTACAGGCGGTGAGCCGCTCTTACAGAAATATTTTCTGAAAGCAGTCCTCAAGCTGACCAAAAAAGAAGGTTATAAAAACTATCTGGAGACAAACGGCATATTGCACAGTGCATTAGAAGACGTTATAGATTATGTGGATATTATAGCTATGGACCTGAAATTGCCGAGTTCTACGGGATTGAAAGATTTCTGGCATTACCATCGCCGGTTCCTTGAAGTCGCCTCGAAAAAAGAGGCATTTTTAAAGATGGTCATCTGCCATTCCACAAATGAAGAAGACCTAAGAGAGGGCTTAAGGTTGATACACGAGGTCAATAAATTCCTTATTTTAATATTGCAGCCTAACAGTTATGAAGATTCTCAAACCATGCGGGAAAAATTAGAGCTTTTTAAGGATATTGCAAGGGATAATCATATCACTGCCTGTATTATACCCCAGCTACACAAAAAAATAGGGATAAAATAATATGGCTAAGATACTAAGCAGTTACGAAGGCCGGCAAAAAAATATCCGCGTTTTAAAAACTCCTCGCATAGAGGTCTGGAAAAATCAGTATCAAGACAAATTGTATACAATTTGTCTTGAAATCCCGGAATTTACCTGCATCTGCCCAAAGACAGGCCTGCCGGACTTTGCCGCTATTATTATTGAATATTCGCCGGCGGAGTACTGCATCGAATTAAAGTCTTTGAAAATGTACACTATATTTTACCGGAATATCGGCATATTCCATGAGCATGTGATTAACAAGATATTGGATGATTTTGTGCAGGCCTGTAAACCGCGCTGGGTGAAGATTAAAGGCGCGTTTAATCCCCGTGGAGGCATAACTACTACCGTAACAAGAGAATATAAAAGAAAATGAAAGTAATTTCAGCAAATAAGATTAGAGATATAGTTTCTGAATTGTGCATCCGGGCAAATCTGGTTTTAAGAAAGGATATTTTATCCGGCCTTAAGGCTGCTTATTCCAGAGAGACAAAAAGAAGAGCAAAAGATATATTGAAGGCGATTATTAATAACGCCTATATTGCCCGAAAAGAAAAATTAGCCATTTGCCAGGATACAGGGTTACCGGTTGTCTTTTTAGAAATTGGCCAAGAGGTAAAGATTAACGGAAACTTAATGAGGGCGATAAATAAGGGTGTCGAGGAAGGATATAGAAGAGGATACTTAAGAAATTCTATAATTAGCAATCCTTTATCCAGAGGTAAACCCGGATATTCTCCTGTAGTGATTCACACTGAGATTGCCACAGGCAATAGGTTAAAAATAACTGTTCTGCCTAAGGGTTTTGGCTGTGAAAATAAAACGCAGCTTAAAATGTTTAACCCTACTGTTAAAATCAGCGAGATTGAAAGATTTATTGTTGATGCAGTGAAGTCTGCCGGGCCTGATGCCTGTCCGCCTTATGTTGTCGGCGTGGGAATCGGCGGGACTGCGGATTATGCCTGTTTTCTGGCAAAAAAAGCTTTGTTTAGAAGAATTAACAGGCAAACAGGGCACCTGCCTGCCGGCAGGCAGGAACAGGCAAACAGGCAAACAATTGAATTAGAACAAGTTTTATCGAGAGAGATAAATAAATTAAACATCGGGCCAATGGGCTTAGGCGGAAAAACCACTTGCTTAGGAGTAAATATTGAGACATATCCTACTCATATTGCCGGGCTTCCCGTGTGCGTAAACATCAGTTGCCACGCTTTAAGAAGCGCAACAAAGGTGATTTAGCGTGTAGCGTATAGCGAAATGAAGAGAATAAAAATTCCTTTTAAAAAAAATGATATTAAAGAGTTAAAAACTGGTGATAGGGTTCTATTGACCGGCGTAATTTATACTGCCAGGGACCAGGCGCACAAAAGATTAGTTGAGGCAATTAGTAAAAATAAGAAAACGCCCGTTGATTTAAAAGGACAAATTATTTATTATTGCGGCCAGACCAAAACGCCCCAAGGTAAAGTTATAGGCTCTTGCGGACCGACTACGGCGTCGAGGATGGATGAGTTTACGCCCGCGCTATTAAAAAAGGGCGTTCTCGCTATGATTGGCAAAGGCAGGCGTTCCCAGCAGGTAATCCAGGCAATAAAAAAATGCCAGGCAGTATATTTTTTAACTTATGCAGGATGCGGGGCGCTTCTGTCAAAATATGTGAAAAAAAACGAGCCGGTTGCTTATCAAGATTTAGGCCCGGAGGCAATTTATAAATTAGAGGTCAGAGATTTTCCGCTAATTGTAGGAATAGATGCTCGGGGGAATGATATTTTTATAAGAGAGCGAGCATCAGCATAAAACAAATGTAGCGAAGTCCTCAGTAGCCCGACAGAACTCTTGGTCTGGATTTTCTCGCCAAGCTAATTAATAGCGGGTGGGATCCCGCAGGCGGAACTAAAACGATACAGCGGGGAAAGGGTACAGGTAAATCAATAGTTATACCTGAGGATTATTCAGGAGAAGTTTATGGAGAAGCAAGAAAGCATTCTTATTGTCGATGATGATGAGTTACTCTGTGAGAATCTCGCTTCAGTACTGTCTGAAGAGGGTTATAGTGTTGTGACTGTCAATAAAGCAACTGCGGCTATCGAACAAATAAAAAAGCAATTCTTTAATGTGGTTCTTTTGGATTTGATGTTACCTGATATGGGAAGAATTGATTTGCTACGCATATTCAGTAAGAAATTTTCTGAGATGTGCTTTGTTATACTTACGGGATACGCAAGTCTTCCTTCTGCGGTAGAGGCATTAAAAGCAGGGGCTTATGACTATATTATAAAGCCATTCAATTTGGAACAACTAGTCAATTCGGAACAACTGAAATTGATAATTGAGCGGGGCATTGAGAAGCAGCGTTTACTAATTATAAATAGAGATTTAATCGAGCACCTGGAGAAAGAAAAATATAAAATAGAAATTATCTTGGATGCATATAAAAAAATAAGCGGTATTCTTAAATTAGATAATTTGGCTGATTTTGCTACTGCTACGGCGATTCAGATTGTCGAGGCAGAAAAGGCTTCTTTGATGGTGATAGATGAATCTTCAGGTGAGTTAATCCTTAAGGGTTTTAAAGGTTTGGATAAAGAAAAGATTGACTGGCGGATGAAGATTGGTGAGTCTATTGCTGGTTGGGTGGCTAAAGAGGGTGAGACGCTGCTTGTCAGGGATATCGATGATGACCCCAGGCTTAAAATTTTTGCTAAAAACACCAGATATAAAACCAAATCCTTTATCTCGTTGCCTCTGAAGGCGGAAAGCCGAGTAATCGGTGTAATGAATGTTACAGACAAGCTTGCAGATATAAAGATTTTTACAGAAGAGGACTTGAGGTTTTTGACACTCCTTGGACATCAGATAGTAGCGCAGATCGAAAATATTCGGTTATATGAAAAGTTGTCTTCTTTGGCAATCACCGATGCCCTTACCAATCTTTTTAACCACCGTTATTTTCAAGCGCAACTCAATTTAGAAATTATGCGTGCACAGCGATATAAACATTCCTTAAGTCTGATAATGTTTGATATCGATTTTTTTAAGGCATACAATGATCGTTACGGGCATTTAGAGGGAGATAGGGTTTTAAAGGAAGTAGCCGAAGTAATGAGACAAAATGTCCGCTATATAGATATAGTATGCCGCTACGGCGGAGAAGAATTTATGATTATTTTGCCTGAGACAGATATTAAAGGAGCGAAGATTGTAGCTGAGAAGATTAGAAAAGCGGTGCAAACGATGAGTTTATTAAATAGCGAAACCAGTAAAGCTCTTCAGGTAACTATAAGCGGAGGCGTTGCAACTTATCAGGAAGGTTTAAGCAAAGATAATTTTATTTCTCGGGTGGACGAGGCCTTATATAAGTCAAAGTCAGCAGGTAGGAATAAAATCTGCATTTTTGAATAAAAGGAAGGAGCATTTATGATTAGGCAGGATGGCCGGGGACTGGATAAGATAAGAAAGGTGCAGATTAACCGCAATTACATAAAATATGCAGAAGGGTCTTGTTTAATTGAGTTAGGCAATACTCGCGTTATCTGCACGGCATCGATTGAAGAATCTGTACCGCCATTTTTAAAGGGCACAGGCACGGGCTGGGTAACTGCGGAATACGGTATGCTTCCGCGTTCCTGTCAGACGCGCATTAAACGCGGAAAAGATTCCGGCAGGGTTTATGAAATCCAGCGGCTGGTGGGCCGTTCGTTAAGAGCAATTTGCGATATGAAGCCCATAGGTGAACGCACTATCTGGATTGATTGCGATGTTATCCAGGCTGACGGCGGAACGCGCACTGCCTCTATCACCGGAAGTTTTATTGCTCTGGCGGATGCCTTGAATAAACTCAAGAAAGGCGGCCTGCTCAATAAAATTCCCGTAAAGGATTTTGTGGCTGCGACAAGCGTAGGCATGGTGAACGGCGATTTGCTTTTGGATTTAACCTATGAAGAAGATTCCAAAGCTGAAGTGGATATGAACATTGTGATGACCGGGGCAGGTGAATTTATTGAGATTCAGGGCACTGCTGAACGCAAAACCTTTAATAAAGACCAGGCGGATAAACTCTTAACCCTGGCAAAGAAAGGCATTGCAGAATTAATCGATATCCAGAGAAATCTCCTCAAAGACATCCTATAGTAGGGACGTCTTTCCATCCAATCAAGGGACGTCTTTGAATCCAATC
>JAGUUJ010000001.1 GCA_020063525.1 Candidatus Omnitrophota bacterium | reverse complement strand
TTTCTTTGCTTTAATTCTTCATCGTAAAACATACTAATGTCTTTGTTTTCTAACGCGCGGAAACAATAATGTTTGGGTAAACTAGTCTGAATTATTACTTTTTTCTCAGTCAGCGCAAGCAGCCCAACCAATAAACCAAATGTCTTCTCGGTTGAGCGAAAGTCAATACGGTTTAAAGAATTATCTATAGATAGAATGCCGATAAGATCAAAGTTATAATTTGTTTTTTTAATTATCGATGCGGTAGAAATAAATATATCCGAATCCTCAATATCCACATTCTGCAGATTATCTAATCTTCTGATTCTTGCCTGTGGAAAAATCCTAGATAATTCACTTTCTATCTTTTCTGTGCCTGTTCCCAGGTATCGTATATAAGCAGAATTGCAATTAGGGCAGATCCGGGGTGGGGGCATTTTAAAATTACAGTAACGGCAATTTAATATATTATCTTCAAAATGATATACTAAATTAACATTACAGCGCGGGCACTTAAGGACCATGCCGCAATTACGGCAAGAGGCAAAAGTGGCAAAACCGCGCCTGTTTAAGAATAAAAGTATCTTACCTTTGGTGTCTATTGCCTGGATAATGCAATCCTGTAAATACTTGGATAAAATTATATTCCTTTGTTTGAAATAACGCTGCTCCTGCCGCATATCAATAATTTTTATCTGAGGGTAATCTCTAATTTCAGGTAAAAGCGTATATTTGATGCTTCGACTCCGCTCAGCATCAATCCCGAGCGTAGACGAGGGATTGATTTTACCTTTTTTAGCTAAATAAAAGCTTTCTAAAGACGGTGAGACGCTACCCAATATAAGTTTCGCTTTCTCAATTGCTATTCGCATAAAAGCAACTTCCCTGGCATGGTAATGGGGTACCTGGTCCTGCTTATAAACGGTGTCTTGCTCTTCGTCTATGATTACGAGACCCAGGCAACTAACCGGCGCAAAGATGCCGGAGCGAGTACCGATTACAATATTAAATTTAGACTCTTTCACTTTTTGCCACTCCTCTAATTCTTTGGGCTGCTTCCTATATAAAATCCCGGGCGAAATACCTAATGAGGCAGCGATTGTTTCCTTGGCTTTTAAAAGTGAATTTATATCGGGTAATAAAACTATTACTGACCTATTGCTATTTATAGTATCTTTTATTGACTCAAGATAAATATCCCACCTTGCACCTTTATCTAAATCGTGAATTAAAGTAACATCAGGGACAGTCCCCTTTGAATTGCTTCGGATTAGCCCTGACGGGGACAGTCCCTGCACTTCTTTACCTTTTCTTAAACCTTCCGGCAATGCTGTCTCAATTGCCTCTCCCCAAGAACAACCATAATAATCTGATAGCTCCCTGGTGAGTAAAAGCATATTTTTATCTAGTATAGGTGAATCATCGATTATCTCTAATATTGGTTTAACGTGTTCAATATTTGTCTCTCGGGTAAGTTTTACCACATATCCCAACTTCCTCTTGTCGCGGAATTGAATCCATACCCGCATGCCCTCTTTTATCTTTTTGTAAAGGTGCGCGGGGACGCTATAGTCAAATGGGCCCTCAACAGGTAGCCCTAATACTACCTTGGCATATAACATTGCATAGCTCCTTTACGGCAAACGGCCTTTTTAGTTCATTGATTTTTTCTTTCATATTCTTTAATTTATCGGGATGGTCTCTAAAATCTAAGACTATATCTTTGAGCGAAGCAGCATCTTTTATATTTATACCTATTGATTTTTTGGTCAAAATTTTCGCATTCTCTGTTTCCTGTCCGGGAATAGCGGTGATAAAAATTGGTAACAGGTCCATAGCTAAACTTTCAGCGATAGTCAGGCCTCCGGGCTTGGTAATAATGATATCTGAAACAGCCATTAACTCTTGCATATTATCGATAAATCCGAAGACCCTCACGTTTGGGTAGTTTCTCTTCTTTAATCTTGTATATAATATTTTATTATGAGCGCACACAACCAGAATTTGAACTTCCTTATATAACGAATCCACAATCTCTTCAATCCGGCCTATGCCGAAAGAACCGGTAGTAATTAAGAGCGTAAACTTATCTGGCTTGATCTCAAATTTTTTGCACAAAATATTTTTTTCATATCTCTTTAAGAATTTTGAATCTATGGGTATGCCAAAATCTTTTATGCTATTCCCTTGGACTCCTTCAAGGATTAGTTGCTCTTTGCTAACATCAGAAGCTACAATATACATATCAGTACCGCCTAAAATCCAAAAGGGGTGGATACCAAAATCTGTAATTACATTCACGACTTTAGAATTAAGATTCTTAATTCTTTTAAGGTATGTTGCAATCTCGGAAGGAAAAAAGTGGGTTGAGATAATACAATCGGGCTTCTCTTGAATTAAAAAACCAGACAGATTCTTTGCATTGAGCCGATTTACAATATAAATTAAAATCTTAGTGAATGGTCTAAAAGCTTTAATAGAGGTTAGCCAAAAAGCAAAATGCCATAACCAGAGGGCATGATTTACTAAAAAAGGGTACCCGTAACTATAAAGCTTCTTAAAAATAAAATTAGTTTTTTGTAAAGCATCTATTATTTCTAAATCACAGGAATGGCAATTTTCCTTAAAATAATTATAAATTGCCTCTGCTGCCCGACGGTGTCCTGTGCCGCAAGAGGCGTAAGCAATGATTATTTTCATTATAAAAGCTCAAGGATCAAATCAACTGCGCCGGCTAAATCATTAGCAGTATAATCGGGAAGGATAGTCCATTTATCTTTATTATTCGGTTTCTCTTTTCCAGAAAAAACAAGGATGGTCTTCAGGCCTGCTGCTCTTCCGGTTTCTATATCTCTTATTGTGTCTCCGATAAAATAGCTCTGATTCAATTCCGGTTCTAAGCCTTCTTCTTTAAGTTTGGCAACTGCCCTATCAATGAGGCCGGTTTTTGGTTTTCTGCAAGAACAGTTGTCTGCCTCGCGGTGGATGCAATAATAGACTCCTGCAATATCAATTTTGGCGTCATTTAATTCTTTGAGCATATTTTGACTAATTAAATCAAGGGTTTCCTGTGTGTAGATACCCTTGGAAACACCGGCTTGGTTAGAAACGATAAAAATCTTAAAACCTCTATTATTTAGTCTCTTCAGGCTGGATTTTACTTTTGGCAAGAATTTGAATTCGCCCCAGGATTTTACATAATCCGAATCACCGGGATATCTATTTATTACTCCGTCTCTATCCAGAAAAATAACTTTCATTGCTCTTGACCCAATCAAATAATTTCTTTATACCTTCCTTAACGGAAGTTTTAGCTTGCCAGTTCAGGGTTTTTTCTAATTTTGATGTATCTGAAATATAGACCTTCTGGTCAGAAGGTCGCCAATCTGCAAATTTTACCTTTGGCTTTTTTCCTGCTAATTTCTCTAATTCGTCCAAAAATTCTAGAAGAGAAATGGTATTATTCGGGCCACCGCCGATATTAAAGAGCCCTCTTTCTAAATTGCTGTTTAAAAATGAGTTAAATGCATCTACTAAATCATCAACATAAAGCATATCGCGCACCTGCTTACCATTACCGTAAATCGTAATCGGCCGATTAAAAAGCGTAGCGATAATAAACCAGGCAACCCAGCCCTGGTCCTCAAAACCAAACTGGCGCGTACCGTACGTACACGACATGCGAAACACTGCGGTCTTCATCTTATATATATAACTGTATTCCTGGACATATAAATCCCCTACTAATTTAGAAACGCCGTAAGGAGTGTGACCGGTTAAATCTGTACACATCTCCTCTGACACGCCCCGGGTATCCTTAAATAGATAACGCTTTTCCTTCTCTTCCAGGGGGATTTTATCCACATTTTCTCCGTAAATCTTATTTGTTGAGCAATAAACAATAACCGTATCCTTTGATTTCTTCCGCGCGGCCTCTAAGACATTGAGCGTTCCAAAAGCGTTGATACTAAAATCTTCTTTTGGCATTCTAACACTCGAAGGGACGCCTGGCTGTCCGGCAGTATGAATTAATATATCCACTCCCTTGCCGATTGCGCGAGTTATATCCCTGTCATTTCGCACATCGCCTTTAATCCGCTCGATATTCTTAAATTTCTTTAAATAATTCCAATTGTATTCTACGGATGCCCTGTCATAACCAAAAATCTGCGAACGCATCAGATTATCCAAAACAATAACTTTATTTTTTGAGTTATCCAATGCAAAAAATTCAGCGCAATGACTACCTACGAGCCCAGCACCGCCGGTAACGAGTATCCTCATTTTTTACTCCTTTCTAAAGGCCAACTCACGATATTTCAAATAGCTAATAAACTGATATAAACTGGCATAAAAAGCCACCGCAAATCCTGTAAAACCGTCTTTGTAGCCTCCTCTACCTATATATGTCCTAATGAACCTGTCAATGCTGCGGTAGATAAACTTGCCTAAATGCATGGGTTTATTCTGATTAAACCATTTTTGAGCTTCGCGTGTGGTCTGATTATTCAACTTGGCTAAAAAATCTTCTAAATTTCTATAAGAATAATGTATTATATCCGATTTTAAATGCCCGCAGGGCTCATCCATAAATGCACGGGGATGCACGCCAACTTCTTCATAAAGGAATTTGTCCTTCCTGAAAAGCTTTAATTGCGGGCTGGGATACCAACCGCCGTATCTCACCCAGTAATCACCGATAAAGTTTCTCCTGGGTATAGTGAAACCGTTGTATTGTGTATGTTTGCTCAGTACATCCTTAATTTCTGCTTTAAGAGCTTCAGTAACTACCTCATCAGCATCCAGGCTTAAAACCCATAAATTTTTGGCCTGGGCATAGGCAAAATTTCTGTGCCTGCCTTCGAGAGCCATCTTTCTGATTATTATCCTGTCGGTGTATCTGCTTACGATATCAACTGTCCTATCGGTGCTCTCATCATCTACTACCACTATTTCGCCTGCCCACCCCGCAACCGATTCAAGGCACCTCTGGATATTTTTTTCTTCATTTTTAGTTAATACAACTACGGATAAGTTCACCCCGCCCTTCCTTCCCTATATTGTTCCCCACCCTTTTATGAAGGGCGGGGTTAATCATTGCAAAAGTTCCCTGATTGAACTGACAATGTAGTCCAATTCTTGACCGGTTAAATCCGGGTATACAGGTATTGCTAATGTCTGAACAGCTGCCTTTTCAGATTCGGGAAAATCGCCTTTCCTGTAATTTAGATATTTAAAGCATTTTTGGAGATGCAATGGGACGGGATAATAAATGCGCGAATCTATACCTTTATTTCGCAGGTGCTCGATTAATTTTTTACTCGATGTATTTAAACGCAATACATACTGATGGTAAATGTGTATGTTATATTTTCCCACAATTGGCGTCTTGATTCTTAAACCTTTAAATTGCTCGTTAAAATATTCGGCATTTCCCTGTCTTTTCTTATTCCAGGAATCAAGATATTTCAGCTTCACATTAAGCACCACAGCCTGGATAGTGTCTAAACGGTTGTTATATCCTATTACCAAATGATCGTATTTCTTTTTGTTACCCTGATTTCTTAAAATCCTCAGCTTTTCATCTATAATTTTACTATTAGTCAAAACCATACCCGCATCTCCAAACGCACCCAGGTTTTTTCCGGGGAAGAAACTCACTGCGCCGCAATCTCCTATTGTTCCTGCATACCTCCCTTTGTATTCTGCCCCGAATGCTTGCGCAGTATCCTCAACAACTTTTAATTTATTTTGCCTGGCTATCTTTAATATACTATCCATATCGGCACACTGGCCATAAAGATGGACAGGGACAATTGCCTTAATTTTAAGTTTTTTCTTATATTTTAGAACATTTTCCACGCTTAAAATCGAGATGTTATATGTATCAGGGTCTATATCGGCAAAAATTGGTATTGCTCCGGTACATGCAATTGCTCCCGCAGTGGCATAATAAGTAAAAGCTGGGCATATAACCCCATCGCCGGGTTTAATACCTAAAGCTACCAAGGCTAATTTTATGGCGTCTGTCCCATTAGACACCCCAACCGCATACTTGGCGTTAGTGTATCTTGCAACTTCAATTTCAAAAGCATAGATTTCTTTACCAAAAATAAAATTTGCAGTATCAATTACTTTTTTTATAGCGGCGTCTATTTCTACCCGCATGGGCGCTATTTGTTTCTTCAAGTCTAATATGGGTATCATAAAAAAATACTCCTTCCTTCTATTTTAACAGTCTATTTACTGCCTCCAGGGCTTCTTCAACGTCTATTTTCTCTATGCATTCTTTGTTTTTCTGGCAGGGACTTAAACGAAATTTGCTATAACATGGGCTACAGCTTAAATTCTTTCTTAAAACAATATGGCGTTTTTCATCGCAAGGATACGGACCATATACCTTTGGGTCAACCGGTCCGAAGAAAGAAACGGTCTTCTTGCCCAATGCAGCTGCGATATGCAAAGGCCCTCCGTCATTAGTGATTAAAATATGCAAATTATTTATAACCGCACTTAACTCTTCTAAGCTCGTCATACCTACCAAGTTTACCGGTTTCTTATGCATACTATTTATTATTATATCAGCAATGGGTTTTTCTGATTCATCGCCTAAAATGATTATCTTTGCTCCAAAATCATCAATGATTCTATCTGCCAGTTGTCCAAATCTTACCGCAGGCCAATGTTTTAGGGAAGCATCCCGGCCCCAGCTTGCACCTGCGCCGGGAGCTATCCCGATAATTAAATCTTTATCATTGATACCGCTTTCTGCAAGGATATTCTCGCTTTTTCTTTTACAAGTTGGCGATATAATTAATTCTAAATTATAGTTTTTTGGTTTTATACCAATCGGCTTCAATAAATCTAAATAATATTCCACTACATGTTTATCACTATAACCATCTAAATCTATTTTATCTGTAAGAAATCTTCCCCGATTTTTATAATTAAAACCGATGCGTCTTTTAATCCCGATGATTTTGGCTATTAAACTATAGCGGTGGTCTAAGGAAAAATCAAGCACAGCATCAAATCTCTCTTTTCTTATCTGACATAATAAATTTATAAATTTATATATGCCTTGCCATCTTGATTTATGATAAATCTTCTTGAGGTCGCCTCTGGATAAAACAAATATCTTATATATATTGGGATTATTTTCAAGAATATCTTTTACCCGCTCATTGCACCAATAACCAATAATACTATCCGGATCGCTGTCTTTTATAGCCCTAATTACAGGAGTAGTAAACAATACATCGCCAATGCCGAATGGATTTACAATAAGAAACCTTTTCAAACCTGCCCTTTAAAATTCTTTTGTTTTAGCAGTCCGACTGCCTTTTTAACATCCTGGCTCATATCTTTTCGGCAAACCAAAAGTGCATCTTCTGTATCTACTATAATAATATTATTTAACCCCAGCGTAGTTATTAACCGTTTATCCGACCAAACTAAGGTATTTTTGCTTCCAATATCTATAAATTTGCCTCGGAAAATGTTGCCATTTTTATCCTTTTTTGCAATCTCCCCTACTGCTTCCCAACTGCCTAAATCTATCCA
>JAGUUJ010000103.1 GCA_020063525.1 Candidatus Omnitrophota bacterium | reverse complement strand
TCTTGGCTGGCTCTAATAATACTACCTGCCAATTACTCATCTTTCACCTCCTTTGGTTTTCTGGTTTATTTTTTATAACTTTATCATAACCCTTGACTTATGTCAAGGGAAATTATTAAAAGTTGATAGTCATACCATCATAAGCAGCCGAGACCTCAATGCCTAACTTATTTGATAATTCAAGTGCCTGAATCTGGGGTTTTGCCCTTAACATGGTCATGCCAAAGTGAGTCAGGACTGCCTTTTTGGGCTGGATATCTCTGATCAAGCTTTCAACATCCAAAAGACAGAGATGGTCCACTTCCGGCCGAGGTTCAAAGAAGATCACTTCAGTTCTTGGTTTTCGGTTCTCGGTTCTCGCCGAAAACCGAACCCCGAACACCGAGCACCGGATTTACTTTAGCCATAGCGCTTTTAATTCCTGATTTATCTTATTAATCTGGCTATAATTCAATTCTGGTTTTATCAGGTCTTCTTTTTTTCTTTGCGGCTTATCTTCGGGATTGATAAATTCTTCTACGCCGATTGAACGGGCACCGATAGATTTTACGAAGAATATTATCTCTCTATCATCAGAAACTACCACAATATTTTTGGGGTTCCTTGAGGCCTCCACCATCTTCTTTATCCTTGCGTCAGCTGTTTCTTCCCTCGAAAATACAACATTAATATCAGTTTCTGCTAAATTTTGCGCTGATACTTGAGGATAACCGTCAAAGACTACAGTGATTTTGTTCTTGGAGTTTTTCCCCAATCTTCGGTTCTTGATAAATTCCAGGAGGGCTCTTTGGGGGTCTTTTATTTTTTTACGAATGGGGCTGAACGTGATGTGGTGTATGGTATTGTATGCGTCGATGATGTATAGTAAGGACATAAATAAGGCCTCCTATGGCTGCATATACGAAAATAAAGAATGTATTTAAGATGGCCATCGCAACAGCGGCATTGTCAACGACGCCTGCTTGAACAAAAAATATTTTGGTTATGTTTTCCCTTAATCCTAAGCCACCTATGGATATAGGTAATAAGGTAATGGCGACTATAATAGGTAAATAGATAAAGAAATAAATGATATTTATTTTTATGCCCAAAGCTAAGGCGGTAATATAAAAAGTTAAGGGACCGATAACCTGTATCAGGACAGACAATATCAGGTTATTCGCAATTATCTTTTTATGCTGCCTGAAAATATGGATCTCCTGGTGCAGATTCTTTATGGTTTCCCTGATTTTACCTGCCCTCGGCGAATGCAAGAGTCGATTTATTTTGGAATACAGGAATCTATTAAACAACACCAATAAAACAGCGATCAATATTCCCGTGATGATGGCTATAGATAATAAAACGCTTTTATGGTGAATTAACTTCCAGCCGAATAGCAATGATAATAAGGCGACAATTACCAAACCTACATATCCGCTCAACCTGTCCAATAGCACAGTGGCTATTACTTCTCTTGGCCTTTTTGTGTGCGTAGCTAAATCTACGCTGCGTACCACATCTCCTCCGATACTAGAAGGTAGCAAAGTATTAAAAAACACGCCTCCAGAAAATGACATAATTACTCTCTTTAAACTAAGATGTATCTTAGCGCCTTTTAATAACATCTCCCAGCGGAAAAGAGCCAAGATATAAGCAAATAGATAAATAACTAGTGCAAGAAGTAAAAGGCCTTTATCTGCATTCTTTATGCTTTTTAACACTTCCTGCGTATCTACGTGCTGAAATTTAAATAAAAAGAATAATAAAATAATGCTTATGCCGATTCTTAATACTAAGGGTATTATTTTCTTAAACATCGCCGTTATGTATCGTTTATCTCTTTTCCGGTCAATTTCCTGTGTGCTTCTATATATTTCCCGGTGGTCTTTTCAATAATTTCTTCTGGTAGTTTTGGCGCCGGCGGCGTTTTATTCCAACCTAAACTCTCCAGGTAATCCCGGACAAACTGCTTATCAAAACTGGGCTGGGGCTCTCCCCGCCTGTATTGGTCAGCTGGCCAGAAACGCGATGAATCAGGGGTAAGTACCTCATCAATCAAGATAATTTTATTATCATATATACCAAATTCAAATTTCGTATCTGCGATAATAATTCCCCGCGTAATTGCGTAATCACTGGCTTTTTTATAAATATCTATGCTTATTTGCTTAAGTTTTTGGGCAGTATCTTTCCCCGCTACTCCCTCTACATATTTCTGGTTGACGTTTAAGTCATGGCCTGTATCTGCCTTGGTTGAAGGAGTAAATAAAACTTCGGGTAATTTATCCGATTCTAAAAGGCCGGTAGGTAACTTTATCCCGCAGACTGATTGTTTTTCCTGATATTCCTTCCAACCCGAGCCCGAAAGATATCCTCTTACTACACACTCTAAGGTAAAGGGCCTCGTTTTTTTTACCAGCATTGAACGTCCCAAGAGAACGGCTTTGTATTTTTGTAATTCTTGGGGATAGTTATTTATATCAGAAGTTATAAGGTGGTGTGGCGTGATATCTTTAATAAAATCAAACCAGAAACAGGATAGCTTCGTAAGGACAGAGCCTTTATAAGGTATGCCCGAAGGCAGGACTACATCAAAACAGGAAATCCTGTCCGTGGAAACAATAAGTAATTTATCACCTAAGTCATAAACATCTCTTACTTTTCCGCGTTTGTATAGTTTTAAATCTTTAAAATCCGTAGATAATAGAACGTCTCTATTCATTAGACTCCAGGCGGCTTTTCAGGTCTTCGTATTCCTGCCATAACTCCTGCGGTAAATCTTTTTTGAATTGTTTAAAGAATGCCTTTATGCCTTTTAATTCCTCAAACCATTCTTTTTTATCTATAGCAAGGAGCTTCTTTAAAGTGCCCGACGGTAATTCAAGGCCAGTCATATCTATATCAGAGGCACGCGGGATATAACCAACAGGGGTTTTGACTACTGCTTCTGCTTTATTGTTGCAACGGTCGAGTATCCATTCTAAAACCCTGAGGTTCTCCCCAAAACCCGGCCAGAGAAATTTACCTTGCGCATCAGTTCTGAACCAATTTACATGGAAAATTTGAGGTCGCTTAGTCATTCTCCTGCCCATATCTAACCAGTGCCTGAAATAATCTGCCATATTGTAACCGCAGAAAGGAAGCATTGCCATGGGGTCTCTACGCACCTGACCTATCTTACCTACCTGCGCAGCTGTTAACTCTGAAGCCATTGTAGCACCAACAAATACGCCGTGTTGCCAACCAAAGGATTCATAGACCAGAGGCGCAAGATGAGCCCTGCGCCCGCCAAAAACAATAGCAGAAATAGGCACGCCGTGATGTTGCTCTAACCTGAATGACGCAGAAGGGCAATTGGTAATAGAAACAGTAAAACGGCTGTTAGGATGCGCCCCTAAAATAGGCTTTCCAAGAGCATCCACCGCCCCCGGCACCCAAGGCTGCCCTCGCCAATCAACCCCGCCTGTTGGCGGGGCTTCACCATCAGCGCCTTCCCACCAAAGTGTACCATCGGGCTTCAAAAGGACATTAGTGTATATTGTATTCTTCTTAATGGTCTCAACCATATTAGGGTTGGTTTTAGAATTTGTTCCCGGTACAACCCCAAAGAAACCTGACTCAGGATTAATTGCCCAAAGAGTGCCGTCAGAATCAATGCGCATCCAGGCAATATCATCGCCTACTGTCCAGATACGATAACCTTTTTTCTTCAGGCCCTCGGGAGGAACTAACATCGCAAGATTGGTTTTGCCGCAGGCACTGGGAAATGCAGCTACAATATATTTAATCTGGCCGTTTGGCTCCTCTATCCCCATAATAAGCATGTGTTCTGCAAGCCAATGTTCTCTCCTTGCTAAATAACTTGCTATTCGTAGTGACAGGCATTTTTTTCCCAAAAGCACGTTACCGCCATAGCCAGAACCCACGCTCCAGATGGTATTATCTTGAGGGAAATGCAATATCAGCCTCTTGTTAATATCCAGTTGGGCTTTGGAATGAAGACATTTGGTAAACTCACCGTTTTCTTCTAATTGCCTAAGGACTGGCTCTCCAGCCCTGGTCATAATTAACATATTCAGTACAACATAACAAGAATCAGTTAATTCTACCCCGATTTTACTAAAGGGAGAACCCACCGGCCCCATAGAAAAAGGAATAACATACATTGTCCTTGCCCGCATCGCACCTTTAAAAATCGCTTTTGCCTTTCTATAAGCGAGACCCGGCGGCATCCAATTATTATTCGGTCCTGCGTCGCGTTTTCTCTTGGTGCAAATAAAGGTAAGATGTTCTGTGCGGGCTACATCATCAATACTGGTACGATGTAAGAAACAATCCGGAAGTTTCGCTTGGTTTAAAGGAATAAGCTCTCCCCCGGTTATGGCCTCTTCTTCTAATTTCTTTCTCTGCTCATTTGAGCCGTCTATCCAGACTATTTCATCCGGCTCGCACATACGGACCATCTTATTGACCCAAGCAATCAATTTTTTATTATGAATATGGGATTTGGTCATTCTATTTATTTCTTGCTTACTAAATATCTATATGCAGAATCTGCTGCCACTGCACCGTCGCCGCAGGCAGTGATAACCTGGTATAAAGTCTTCTTTCGGCAGTCTCCGCAGGCAAAAATACCATCGCAGGATGTAGACATATCCTCACCAGCAATTATAAAACCTGCCTCATCCAGCTTTAATTTATCTTTCACAAAAACTGTATCCGGAATAAAACCAATATAAATGAAAATACCATCGCATGGAATAATCTTCTCCCGGGAAGTATTTAAATCTTTTATTTTCATAGCCTCGACTTTACCCGAGCCGATTATTTCTGTGAGCACACTGCTTAGAATAAAATTTATCTTTTTGTTTTCTTTTAGCTTCTCCTGCAGAATCGCCGATGCGCGTAACTGGTCTCTCCTGTGAATTATATTTACGGATTTGGCAAAACGGGTTAAATAAAGCGCCTCCTCTGCCATTGCATTTCCTCCGCCTACTATTGCCACAAATTTATCCCTGAACAAAGGCCCGTCGCAGGTAGCACAATAAGAAACCCCCCTGCCGGTTAATTTATCTTCTCCCGGCACACCTAGTTTGCGCGGATGCGCTCCTGTGGCAATAATTACAGCATCAGCCGAATATGTCCCCGCATTAGTTTTCACCGATTTCAACTTACAGTCAATCTCCAGGACTTCTTCTAATGCAATGTTTATGCCTAAATTTGTAACTTGCCCCTGCATACGTTTAATTAAATCCGCAGTATGAACACCGTCCACAAAACCAGGGAAATTTTCAATAACCTCAGTCATTAATATCCTGCCGCCCACTCCTATTTTCTCTAACATCAGTGTTTTTAAACGGGAACGGCCTGCATAAAGTGCGGCGGTCAAACCTGCCGGCCCTGCTCCGACTATGAGCAAATCATACATATTCAAGCTCACCAAGCACCTCTTCTGCGTGATAGGAACTACGGACCTTAGGCCCAGATAGGACTGTCTTAAATCCCATGTTAAGCCCTATGCGCCGATATCGCTGGAATTGTTCGGGACTGATAAATTCTTTAACCGGATAATGCCTTTGTGACGGTGCCAGATACTGCCCTAATGTCAGTATATCACACTGATTATATCTTAAATCTTCCATAGTATAAATGATTTCTTCTTCCGATTCTTCCAAACCCAAAATAAGAGAAGACTTGGTAATTAAAAGAGGATTGATTTCTTTTGACTTCTTTAACATATCTAATGATGTCTGGTAATTAGCTTTGGGCCTTAAGGTTTTATATAGCCGATTAACTGTTTCTATATTATGGGCCAATATAGAAGGTCTGGCGTCAATTACAGTCTTGAGACTGGCGATATTTCCTGAAAAATCAGGTATCAGTACTTCGAGCTTGATATCTTTATCTATACCGTGAATTAATTCTATAGTTTTCACAAACTGTGCTGCTCCGCCGTCGGTGAGGTCATCCCGGGTGACTGAGGTGATTAGCACAAATTTGAGGTTAAGAATCTTAGCTATTTGACTAATTCTATACGGTTCATTTTCATCGAGACTTAAAGTTTTTTTCTCTGATTGAGCCACACCGCAAAATCTGCAATTTCTTGTGCAGATATTTCCTAAAATCATAAAGGTAAATTTTAGCTCCTTGAAACAGAAACTTAAATTAGGGCATTTTGCTTGTTGACAGACGGTATTAACATTAAATTCAGAGAGCAGCTGGATTCTACCCCGCACAGTGGCATCGGGAATATCCTGTTTAAACCATGCAGGTAGTCTATTATTCATTTATGAGTCCGGATAAAATTGCTGATGGAGCGGTCATAGGTTCTTTCGGCATCAGATGAAAAGAAACAAGCAGGAATTTCACCGTTTTTGCGATGATAAAGAATACAGGCGCAGCATATGCCCTTTCGAGAACAGGGCTCATAACTACAATTGCAATTTGCAAGATTTTGTTTCTGATTCGGGCAGTCTTTCATGTTCCGACCTCTTTTTAAGTTCTTTTAATTTCTTTTTGAGCTTTAATTTATCAAATAATGATGCATAATCAATGATGAGTTTGCCATTTAAGTGGTCTATCTCATGCTGAAAGACACAGGCTAATAAATCTTCTGCTTCTATGGTAACGGGTTTAGAACCCTCATCTTGCGCTTTAATTACAACTTTTCTGGCGCGTTTAACTTTTATGTAAACCCCGGGGACGCTAAGGCAGCCTTCTTCCATGACTTGATAACCTTCTTTTTCTACAATCTTAGGATTTATCAATTTATAAAGGCCTGTGCCGATATCAACCACGAGCATCGATTCATTAACGCCTACCTGAGACGCAGCCAAGCCAATCCCTGCCTCAGCATACATTAATTGAGCCATTTCGCTTAAAGTATCGCGATGCAAAAAAGTGACCTCTTTAACAGGTTTTACTTTTTTTCTTAATGCCGGATCACCGAATAATTTAATCTTTAATGCGGTTTTGTTCATCAACAGTAATTATCTTTGGTTTTATATTTTTTGCATCTTTATCATCAACGATAGCATAAGAAAGAATAATTACTTTATCACCCGCACAGGCGCCGCGCGCTGCCGGCCCGTTAAGGCAGATTGCTCCAGAATTCCTCTCGCCGGAAATTGCATAAGTTTCTAGACGCAGCCCATTATTAAGGTTCAATACCTCCACCTTCTCATGAGCAAGAATATCTGCTTCCTCCATCAGCATCGCATCAATAGTAACGCTACCCTCATAATAAAGGTTCGTTTCGGTAACGCGTGCACGGTGTATCTTAGATTTTAAAATGGTCCTTAACATTTTTTCTCCTTAATGAGCGCATAACTTACGGAGCAAAGCGAACGTAAGTTATATGCGCGAATTAATCCCCGCAGTTACAAGCAGATTTCGAAGAAATCTGCACAGTGCTTAACTGCGGGGATCTAATCAGATTATAGGCCTGGCGGGCAATCATTAACTCCTCATTAGCAGGAATAACCAAGATTTTGGGTTTTTTCTTTAAATGAGAAAATGCGCCCTTATAAATTTCTTTTCTTATTCTCTTCTGGTTTTCTCCAATTCCGCCTGTAAATACCAAGGCATCGCAGCCAGCCATAATTGTGGTATAGGCGCCGATATATTTTTTTATGCGGTAAATAAAGATGTCAATGGCTAATCTCGCGCGATCATCTCGCTTCTTTCTCTTGCCTTCTAATATCCTCATATCATTACTTATCCCGGAAATTCCTTTAAGGCCACTAGATTTATTTAAGGTATTCTCTACCTGGAAAATATTGAATTTTTTCTTCTGCATAATATAAGTGACGAGGGCGGGGTCGATATCTCCGCAGCGCGTTCCCATAATCAATCCCTCTAAAGGAGTAAAACCCATACTGGTATCAATAGACCTGCCTCCTTCTACTGCAGCAATACTACAGCCATTGCCTAAATGGCAGGTAATGATTTTTAATTTGCTAATTTGCTTATTCAGACGCCGTGCTGCTTCATGAGCTACGTATTGGTGACTTGTGCCGTGGAAACCATATTTTCTTACGCCAAATCTTTTGTAATATTCGTAAGGCAAGCCATAGATGTAAGCGTGAGCAGGTAATGTTTGATGGAAAGCCGTATCGAATACCGCAATTTGTCTTATACCAGGCAATAATTTTTTACATGCCAGGATACCCGCTAAATTTGCCGGATTATGTAAAGGTGCTAAACATGAGCATTGTCTAATCTTACGAATCACCGGAGCATTAATTAATATTGGTTTTTTAAATTTCTCTGCGCCGTGCACAACGCGATGCCCTACAGCATCGACGTGTTTGAGCTTTCCTAAAACTATCCTTAAACCCATATAATGGTCTTGTATTTTAGAGCCTTTCTCACCGATATGCTCAATTACGCCGGCTACTTTATTCTGTTCTTGTGGCATATCAAAGAGCTTATATTTTATGGAAGAACTTCCGCTATTTATTACCAATATCTTCATAATTATCCTTTAGGGACACCCTTTGCTTTAGTAACAAAAACGTCTTTGCTTTGGATTCAAAGACGTCCCTAATTGCTCACTGGGCTCTTATTGCCGTTACTGCTACGCAGTCTACGATATCCTCAGTTAAACAGCCCCGAGAAAGATCGCTACAGGGCTTATTTAAACCCACGATTATAGGCCCGATTGCCCGCGCCTTGGCTAACCTCTGCACCAGTTTGTATCCGATATTACCTGCCTCTAAATTGGGGAAAATTAAAACATTTGCCTCACCCGCAAGTAAACTATTCGGATATTTAATCTCTGCTACCTCAGGCACGATTGCTGCATCTACCTGCAATTCGCCGTCAATCAAAAGTTCCGGCTGCATCTGTCTTACCAAGGCCAATGCCTCAAGCATCTTATCAATCACCCTCCCCTTTGCCGAGCCTTTGGTGGAATAACTCAGTAATGCAACCTTGGGTGTAATACCTAAAACCTTCCGGGCTAATTCCGCATTTGAGATAGCGATAGAGGCTAACTGGCGGGAATTCGGCTCAGGAACGATACCACAGTCTGCAAAAATAAATGCCCCATATTCTCCGTAAGGACAATCCGGAACGCTCATGATAAAACAGCTGGAAGCAATATTTACTTTCTCTTCTACACCCAGACACTGTATCGCTGCCCTGGCTACATCGGGAGTAGTGTGACTGGCGCCGGCCACAAATCCATCGGTATCGCCGTTGCGTGTCATCATGGCTGCGTAATAGAGAGGGTCCTCTAAAATCTTTCTTGCATCGTCTAAACTTATCCCTTTGGACTGGCGCAATTCATAATACTTCTGGGCGTATTCTTCCTGTTTTACTTTAGCCAGCATTCCCCGTCCAAAGAGTAAAACTTTGGCAATACCTTCTTTTTCAATAATTTTCGCTGCTTCTCTGACGCGAGTATCTTCAATCTCAGGTAAGGCGATAGTTTTTAGTTTTGCTTTTGCTCTTGCTCTGATTTTATTCAGAATATCCATTTCACATCCTCTTCACGAGCATATCCAGATTTACATAATCATGGATTAAATTCTTCACTGTCTCAATCTTCTCTTTGTCCGTTGGCTTGATTTTGACAGTCAAATCATGTACTGCCGAGGCAGTTGTGTATGTATCGGATTTAGCTAATAATACGGGTATAGACGCGCTCTTTGTCTGGTGGACAAACTCCTGGCTTGGTATTAAATCTCCGGTTAAAATTATACCCGCGATTTTACATCCTTGAACATGAAGATCCAAAGTAAGCTTAATAATATCTTCTCGATCACCCGGGGTAATAACCAGGCTATGGTCCACGATATATTTTACCGCGTCTTTCGGCTGCATTGCTCCTATTACAATCTTGGCAACATAATTATCCAAAGAAACATCACTACAATTGAACAATGTTTTATAATCGGTTTCTTCCAATATTTGCCTAATCGTAGGGTAAGAAAGCATGGGATTATAGGGGATAACGCCTAACACCTCAATACCTTTGCGGCGCAATCCTTTCCTTACCAGCTCATTTATTTTATTAAACTTTCCCGGCATAACTTTATTAATAATTACGCCTAAAAGTTTTACTCCTTCTTTATCAAAGAGCGCTTTATTTAAAACGAGCTCATCAATGGGCCTGCCAATGCCGCCGGAGGAAACCAGAATCACCTTTGAGCCGAGTAGTTTTGCTACCACGGCGTTAGAATGGTCGAATACCGACCCCACACCCGCATGGCCCGTACCTTCAATGATGACTAAATTTTGCTTTCGCGATACCCGCTTAAATGATTCCTTAATCTGCTGTGTAATTGTTTTTCGAAAAGGCCCAGCAATATAATTTTCCGTAAAACCTTTTTCTACTGCCACTGGACTCATATCTTTTAGTTTAGACTTTATGCCGTATAACTTTAAGGATTCC
This sequence comes from Candidatus Omnitrophota bacterium, assembly GCA_020063525.1. GTDB lineage: Bacteria > Omnitrophota > Gorgyraeia > Gygaellales > Profunditerraquicolaceae > UBA1562. The sequence continues at coordinate 741 of JAGUUJ010000103.1, read as the reverse complement.
TCAATCAATATGGAATCTTCGTCTACCTTAACACCGTCCTCCTCTAAATACCTTTGTCCCACTGGCTTAATGAAACCGATGCGCTTGAAGACCTTTTGGAAATTAGATATCAGCCCTAACGCTACTGTAGTCTTACCGTCATTCTGCTTCGTGGCCGCAATAAATATCCTCTTCATAAAAGATTCTCTTCGATTTTTTTCTTCAATTCAGCCTTGCTTAATGCGCCAACAACTTGCTCGCTGACTCGGCCTTTTTTGAAAAACATAAGCGTGGGTATGGACATCACGCCATAGTGCGTGGGAGTTTTGGGGTTTTCATCGATATTGATTTTGCCGATCTTTATTTTCTGAGCGTATTCCCTGGCTAACTCCTCAATAATAGGAGCGATCATCCGGCATGGCCCACACCATTTTGCGCTGAAATCTACCAGCACCGGCAGGTCGGATTCCAGAACTTCCTTTTTAAAATTGCTATCCGTAAAATGTAATAAGGCCATCTTATGTCTTATTATAAGGGATTAATAAAAGAATAGAATTATAAATTATCACAAATATAATTTAATTGCAAGATATTTTGGATAAAACGATTGGATTAAGAATTGTCCGTATTTATTTGACGGTTAGAGAAATATCCGCCGGTAATGGCATCGAGAGAAGCAGTGAGTTCCTGAAGTTTCAGTTCTTTCTCGTATCTCTTTCTGCTATCTTCTATGGTAAGGTTATTTATCTCCATCTTAACGCG
>JAGUUJ010000096.1 GCA_020063525.1 Candidatus Omnitrophota bacterium | reverse complement strand
TCCCCAGAATTATCCCCAGAATTACCCAGAATTACCCCCTAATATACTGACTGCCCGTAATAAATGTATACACTTATTAATAAGTAATGATACTTATTGCGGGCGATTCGTCAATAAGCATTATTTTTAATTTGCGATAAAGCTCCTTTTAGGGTGAAATCTCAAACTGAAAATAATTGTACTTCGGTATGATATTTTTGTTGACAACCCCAGCTTTTTGTTATATAAGAAATTTACGATAGTCGTTCAATGACTGATAACCGTAAACTATAGGACAATGGAATAAAGCCATGGCAAAATACTTTGGGCCAAAAGAAACAGAAGTTATTTCTCGTCTTTCATATGAGAAAGTAACGCTCATTACTAAAGAGCAGTTTGACAAGCTTTTTGGGGAATCCCTTTTGACGCGCCAGATTATCTATCAACTCAAGAAGAAGGGTATTTTGAAACCGATCATTAAGGGCATCTATTATTATTCGCCCTTAGAGTCTGGACCCGCAGGGAGAAGTGTTAATGAGTTTTTAATTCCACCAGTTCTTTTTCCGAAAGGCAATTATTATCTGGGCTATTCAACGATGTATAACTACTATGGCTTGACGGAACAGATATTTCAAACATTCTATATTTTAAATACATCACTTCAGCGCGAGAGGGAGATTTGCGGCATTTCGTTTAAGCTTCTTAAAGTGCCGGCCAATCGGATGTACGGCCTTGAAAAGGTAAAAATCAGGGAGTCTCAGGTTATTGTAAGCGATAGGGAAAGGACGCTGATTGATCTTGTCTATTTTCCCGATCCGGTAGGCGGGCTCAAGAAGGCTCTGGAACTTTTTCAGGAAGCAAGCTTATCAAACAAAACCGATCTAAAGAAACTAATCAAATACACGTCAATATTCCCCAGCGTTTCAACCCGCAAGCGAATAGGCTTTGTACTTGAAAAAGCCGGAGTTTCCAAGCCGATGCTTGCCCCTCTTCTTAAAAGCGTAAGAAATAGAAATACACTTGTGACTCTCTATGGTTCAGAGGCTCGAAGAGGCGAAATCAATAACACATGGAAGGTTATCATTGATGATTCACGACAATAAAGACGAATTCTTAAACATTCTTGAACGCACGGCTGGCCAGACAGGTTTTTCATTGTGGCTCTTAGAGAAAGATTATTACATAACGATCTTACTCGACGGGATTCATAGCCTAAGCGATGACCTGATATTCAAAGGCGGAACATGCCTTAGCAAGATATATTACTCATATTACCGCTTGAGCGAAGATTTGGATTTCTCAATGAAACTGCCCGCGCAAGACGTGACACGAACTATGCGCAGCAACCTAATGAAACCAGTTAAAGATAAGGTTAGGGAACTTGCGAAAGAGCGCAGAATGACTGTTGAAGGAATTGACAAAGCGGGGCGCAATGTATCAAAGCAATATGTTTTCTATATAGATTATGGCTCAGTGGTAGTGGAAAAAACACAATCCATAAAACTTGAGGTCGGGTTACAGTTCAATCCTTATTTGCCGGTTTCAAAAAAGAAAGTTAGCCATACTTTTTTGCATCCATTCACAAAAGAGCCGCTTTTTGATGCAGGATCAGTTAATTGTTTCGCGCTCAAAGAGCTCGTCTCTGAGAAACTAAGAGCCGCGGCAACGCGCCTTGAGATAGCTCCCAGAGATTTTTATGATCTCGGGCATCTTATAAAGGTGGGGTTTAACTTTAATGACCCAGAGTTTTTGCAGTTATTAAAAAAGAAGTTGGCCGAAGACGAATTTGATACTGACTTGAAGAAATACCGGTTTAATTTAGGGCGTTCCGACAAAGAAATCAGTGATATGGATGCTCGTATTGAGGCGGAACTTTTGGATGTTTTGACGCTGGAAGAGAAAAAGAAGTTTAATCTCGCGGCTACGCTCAAAAATATTAATGCCACGTTGAAAGACATGGAATAAATTACTGATTTTCAGGCTGTACTTTTAGGGTGTGAAAGTAACGCCAGACGTAACTTTCGTATCATAAAAATACAGTATCCAAGCGCAGAGAAGAGAAAAATGACAAGAGGAAGTGAATCGGCATGCTAGGTCGTAAATTTAAAATCTAAAAATATGGATAACCTATTTTCTGCGAATCCTTTGATAGAAAAGCAATGCGCGTAAATATGAAAGAACCAATCCGTAAAATAGCGTTTCTGGTAGACAAAAAGGAGCTGGATCTTCTGAACGAAGCCTGCCTCTATGGCGCGGATGCCGATAAGAACCTTGAAAAAGCTGTTAAAGAAGAAGATAAGTTTCGGCTTGAGTTTTTGTTTGATGAGCTTGATGACCTTGCCGGATATATTGCCCATTGCGCTAATGATGAAGAATCAGAGCGCAAGCAGGATAAATGGGACAAATTAAGCGACAGAATTGAGGGGTTGCTAAAGCTTTCAGAGAATATGTCCAGGCCACAAAAGCGCACAGTCGTATTGCCAAAACAGCAATGCGGGCTTAAGTATTATATCTTTGACATCTGGATTTGGGGAACTGGCGGCGTAGGAGATTTTAAAGATAAAGTCCTGCGTAAGATTCAAATTGCCGGTACAAAAACCCTGTATAATTTCGCCAAGGTTATTGTGAATGCCTTTGGTTTCCAATTTGACCACTGTTTTGGTTTTTATGAGAATTTTCAAAAATACCACGACTCAAAGAAGATTTATGAGCTGTTTGTGGATCTCGGAGAGGAACGGTCAAGGCCTTGGGCTAAAGGCGTCAAAAACACAAAGATTTCACAGGTTTTCAAGAACCCGGGCGATAAGATGCACTTTCTTTTTGATTACGGCGATTGTTGGCATTTCGCCGTGGAATTAAAAGAAATAAAGCAGGCAGAAAAATGGGATTTAAAACCGGTGATATTGGAGAGTATCGGTAAAGCGCCAGAGCAATATCCGCCGTGCGAAGAAGAGTCTTTAGGCGAAGAGAATAGATAAGGAGCAATATTGTGACCATAAATTTTAAAGAACGCGCGAATTTTATCTGGAGCATAGCAGATCTTCTGCGCGGTGACTACAAGCAATCAGAATACGGCCGGGTGATTTTGCCGCTTACTGTCCTGCGCCGTCTTGATTGTGTGCTTGAGCCGACAAAAGAAGTTGTTTTTGAATACCTTCCAAAAACCAAAGGGCTTTCGCCGGATGCAGCTGAAACAGTGCTCAAGAAGAAAGCCAAGCTCACCTTTTTCAATAAAAGTAAATATGATTTTCAGAAGCTTGTTGCCGACCCCAATGATATCGCCGCGAATCTACGCAATTACATTAACGGATTTTCCAAGAACGCGCGCAGTATCTTAGAACACTTTAACTTCGAAGATCATATTGAACGCCTTGATAAAGCCAATTTGCTGTATAAGGTAGTCAAGCGGTTTGCTGAGATTGACTTGCATCCAGATAAAGTCCTCAATATTGAAATGGGTTATATTTTTGAGGAGCTTATTAGAAAATTTGCTGAAATATCGAATGAAACAGCCGGAGAGCATTTTACCCCTAGGGAAGTTATCCGCTTGATGGTTAATCTTTTATTCTTAAATGATAAAGAAATATTGGCGAAGAAAGGAATTGTAAAAACCCTCTATGACCCTGCGTGTGGGACCGGAGGCATGCTCTCGGTGTCAGAAGAATATCTGAGAGAGCTTAATCCAGATGCTTCCTTACGTGTCTTTGGCCAAGAAATTAATCCGGAAACATATGCAGTATGCAATTCAGATATGCTTATTAAAGGGCAAAATACAGATCACATAAAATTCGGGAATTCTTTCACTCAGGATGGGCTAAAGGATGAGAAGTTTGATTATATGTTGAGTAATCCGCCATTTGGGGTGGAATGGAAAAAGATTGAAGAAGAGATTACCAAGGAATACGAGCAGTTAGGTTTCTCTGGCCGCTTTGGTGCTGGGCTTCCGCGTATAAGCGATGGCTCGTTTCTCTTTCTGCAACATATGATTTCCAAAATGAAGCCGGAAGACGGTGGCACGCGAATTGGTA
>JAGUUJ010000092.1 GCA_020063525.1 Candidatus Omnitrophota bacterium | reverse complement strand
CGTCCAAGCGTTTGCTCCGGTAAAATGTTTGATGCCGCTACATATGCTCGAAGACCTACTATTGTGGTAACGTTCTTAACATCCCATCCTTCTTTAAGCGAACCTTCTGTTTCTTCAACGCTATCCTGATTATAAAATACGCTGAAATCGCACAGTTCAACCGCTATCGTTTTATTATTTCCTCGTCCTTTGATGATCGGCTTTACTTCGATATAAGCAACGTCATAGAATTTCACATGCCCTTTTTCAACCGCACGGCGATCAAAAACTTCCCGGGGGATAACCTTAAACTGCACGTCAACGCCCTGACGGCTTAACTCCGCGAAATCAATACCCATTTCATAATCAAAACCTAAAACATCGAATTTCGTAATTCCCTTTTCCTGAGCTTCCTTAATTGCCTCATCAACAAAAGCGGCTGATACCGGAGTATTTACCGGACCGATAGCAACGAGCCGATCACGCTTCTTACCGACAAAAGAATTATAAGAATCAACGGCTTGAGCGTTATAGGCAGAGAGAATCAGTTCAATAAACTGTTTTTCTTTACTTTCTAAAATCTGCTGTTTTTCCTGCTCCCGCATATCAACATCTACATTGATATAGTGCTCCCGCTCATACTTGCCGAGATTAAGAATCTCAAACGCCCTAAAATTCTTACCCTCTTTTTTCATATCCCGTTGAACCTGAATAAGACGTTTTCGAGATGTGTGAATAGCAAATCGTCCAAGATCAGCACCAATCCATTTCCGCCCTAACTTTTCGGCAGCTGATGAAGTCGTTCCAGAACCACAAAAGAAATCAGCTACAAGATCGCCTTCGTTAGATGAGGCTTTAATTATGCGCTCAAGCAGAGCTTCGGGTTTTTGGGTGGGATAGAATACTTTTTCCTCTCCTTGTACAGTTCGTACATCCTGAATATCCAACCATAAATCATCAAGAACAACGCCTGGCATTTCATCTAAATAGAATTTTATCTGGATATAGCCTGTTTTCGCTTTGACAATCCTTCCTTGTTTTCTAAATTCCTCCATTGCGGCATCAGACCTTGTTCCTTTGGGTTGTAGCCTATAAACCCTACCGTCTGACTCAGTATATGTAAACTTTTTATCTATATAATCTTGAGAGTACGCTATATGCTGACGATTAAATAAATACTTATCACTTTTAGTGTAATAGAGGATTGAGTCATAATTTCTTCCATACTGATTCCCAACCGCTTTTGCGCCGCTCATGGTCGCTCTTTTCCATGTAATCATATTTCTAAAACCGACCACTCCAAATATTTCATCAAGAACCATTCGCAGATGAGAATTTAATCTCCAATCGCAATGAACATAAATACTACCATCATCCGCTAAGAGTCCATGCATGAGCTTTAATCGCTCGTATATCATAGCAATAAAGCTATCCGCGCCCTTGCCCCAAGTATCCCGATAAGCAACTTCTTCAATAACCGATGGTTGTTTAGTAAACGACTCATCGCCAATTTCAATATCCAACGAAAAATCAGCTCCCACGTCAAACGGCGGGTCAATATATATGAGCTTTAAACCACCCTGCTTTTCAATTTCTCTTCTCATGGGCCCATTCTTTAAAGACGATAAAATCAGTTTGTTATCACCCCAGATGAGCTTATTTGTCCAACCTTTAATCTGCCTGCCGGATGTATCAAAAAGATCGTACTGCTTTTCTTTTGTAATTCGCTCCCCTCTGGGCTCATCAATATGTTCAATAGTCTGAAAGGGCAGAACCAAATTACAGACTTCCTGCGTCTTGCCATTCCATACAAGCTCAACTTCTCGTTCATCCGCAAACAAAAGAAAGCGGTATTTATCAGGCAGGGGCTTGCCTTCTTGGAGAAACTTTATCGCATCTCTTTTTTCATTGTCGGTTAACTTCATATTATTTACCTGTCTGAATTATAAAACATCCTCCACGCTTAATAATCACAATTTGACTAACGCTTTTTGACTCAATCGGCCAACGCGGCCCATTCTTTCCCCAACTTAAAACGCTCGGAAGAATAGAATCAAGCCATTGTTTAATAGTTGGCTCATCAAGACTCGTCAATCCCCATCCCGGAGTATGACACACAAGAATATCTGCTCCTTTTTGTTCTACATTTTTGATTAAGTTTTTCATCCAAGTATTCAATTCAACTTTAGGAGTATAGTGAATCATACCACGATGTTGGGGATTCTCATCTTGGGAAAGAATCTCACTGCTACAATCTTTGGCATCGGCAAAAAATTTCTCCTTATTTTTTGTAAAAGCTAAATCACAATTTTTTTGAAGATCTGCTCCCGTTTTTCCACTTGGTTTGTCCCACCCATCAAACTGGTATCCTATAAGCGCAACGCACGCATACAAGGCGTGAAATTCCACCAGTTGATTTTGATAATTGCGCTCAATGTCATTATCGTTACTCCCTCGGATTCTACACAACAAAGACAATTTTTTCACTAAAACAGGATCGGAAGGAAAATGCTTCACAGCAAAAGCAGGATACCACCACCAAGCCAGATCATTATCATCTCCCAAAGCCTTTTTGAAATGTTCATCTAGTACAATATTGTGATTGCGCAAATAGAGGCAAAGCAAATCTCGATCTGCAGTCGAAATACGCAGGTCATCTTTAAAAATCCAGGGGCACAGGGGGTTCATTTTCTTATTTTCTTTTTCTGGGTCTGCCTCTATCTTTCACACAAAGATTTTAGGAATCAGACATTAACATTAGACATTATCTCACCTATCTCGCACTGTAAGCTTCTATTCTGATTTCTAAGTTGTCTCGGGTAATATCGAACGATTATTTATTAGTCCTCGATTTAATAAATTTTCCTAAATCCTCGGGCTTTATTCTCCACTGCCCGATTTTTGTAGCGCGGATTTGTTTTTCACAAACATTCGGTCACTATTCGGCCACTAAAACATAATGTGTATTTTTACCTTTACCCATTCTTTTAATAATCTTGCGTCAACCTTACATCAACATTGCGTCAATTTGTATCGTAAATGTTATCTTGGCATTAGCTCGCTAATTCATATTAGATTGCAAAAGTCATTTACTAACCGTGCCTTAATCGGGTCATAATCGGGTCATAATCGGGTCACTTAAGTAGGTAGTGTAAACTACGCCCTGCCCCAGCAGTTCTACATATCCCTTTCTCTATTAAATCCCCTAATTCTCTCTTTGCTGTAGCGGCACTGACTGTAAACATTTCTCTATACTCTCTATTAGAAATCTTACCATTTAATTTAATATGCTCTAATGCCTTTAATTGCCTTTCATTTAATCCTTCAGGAATAATTATTTGTTTTTCTGCCACGCCCACCTCAGCCGGATGTAAAACAGTTACGGTAGTATCAACCCATTCTCTATATTCTGGATATTTAGGCTTAAGGGGATGATTATTGCATTCTCTTTTAAAAAGCTGCATACCTTCGCCAATCTGTTCAGCATAGCCGTAACCAGTAAGTATTCTGGCAATATTGGGATTTCTTTGTTTATTTCTGATGCTATAGATATTTTCCGGAGTGATAGGGTCAAGGAGTAAACCAGGATTTAAGATTTCGATACGGTCACTAAACCATAAGATGTCTATGCCATTTCTGATAAATGGATGATACTCTCTGTGGGTTGCGGCATTAGCGATAGCTTCTCTAATTACAAGATAGGGATACTTGGGAATATATTCTCTCTTGCCGGTAGCAGGATTTTTATATGGGATAAGTTCTTTATTTAACTCCCCAACAATGTATTCGTATGCCTCTTTTATCATTTCTGAGACTGTGCCTTTATCAATATAATTGTCCCCTATCTTTGCTGAAGAGTCTTTCTCTGGGGCTCCATAGCGGAAGACATGGATATAATCCAAAGAAAAGAACTGCTGAGGAATTTTGCCAAAGCATACGATCCCTGTTACGGTAGGTATATCTTTTTTGCTGATTCTTTTTATACAGCCAAACTGCCTCAGAATATCCATATCCTCGCCGGATAATCTTTTCCTCCTGTTTTTAAAATATTCCTTCCTGAATTTCACAATCTTCTTAAAATCAATATCCTCTATGGTAGCTCCATCAACTATTTCTTCTTCAAACTTAAGTTTATTCCTCTTAGAAAATAAAAGCTGTATATCATAATTAGAGGGTTTTATATCCATAGTGCCTTTCCTAACTAAAACTGTGCCCTCGGTAACATAGATCTCATCAGGATTCTTAGTAATATGCACTACGAAAGCTGTGCCATCTGGAATGTTAACTTCTTCTATCTTGGAAATATCTACATTGGGCTGGCAACACTGCTTGGCTGCTTTATGGATATTGTCTAGGCCTTCTTCTTTTTGTTTAGTTGTCTTTGCTCCGCAGACTTTCCTTGTCTTATCATCAACGCCAATGATAATAATCCCATCATTAGTATTGGAAAAACTAACCATTGGCCTAGCTAAGACAGAAGGTTTGGCCTTTAGAGATTTTAAAGAAACTGTCTGGCTTTCACCGCTGTTTACAAGATTAAGTAATTCTTTGTCTGTCATCTTAACCCTCGCAAATTAAATTTTGGATTTCTTTTCTTAACTACCTAATGTTGCTTCTACTTTTAATAAATCCCTCCAAATCCTCTGGTTTAATCAACCATCGGCCTATCTTAGTGGCGCAAATTTGCTTTTCCCTGATAAGTTCTCGAACTCTGTATTCACTCAGCCCGAGCTGTTCTGCAACCTGTTCTACTGTAAGGTAGCTTTTAAGTAACATATCTAAATCCGTTTTCTACACAATCCAACACCATACAACATTATACCACAAGAAAAATTTACTTCACCAAAAATCAAAGTTACCTTAACGTTTTCAATCACAATTAGTTATCCTCCTTAACAGCTCCAAGACCATCCCTAGCCACTGTAACGTACGGTCAGCCATAGTTTTTCACAAAAACCTTCGTATTTTAAAACCCCAAATTCTCTCCAACTAAAATTACCTTTAATCTATGGCTTTGGCTATCTGAAGCCAAACCACGGCCTTCTGGCCTGTCAGGCGTAACCTCTGCCTCGATAATCAGGATCTGGCAGCACATTCTTTTATATTCCGGAAAAAGACAGGTTTCCTGACGGCAGATACCATCTTCAAAGCAAGGCGTGCTCCAGCTAAGGCGCTTACAATTAAGAGGCGTCGCATATTCTCTTGAGCGCTTCAGTGCCTCCTGGATATTGGATGTAATCTTATTGATGCCTGCGACAACAATGACATTCTTGGCATAAGAAATCCCTGCCGTGCGATTGCCATAACCGCTAAAAAATACCAGCTCTCCTTTTTCTGATATGGCATTGGCACTGGTTAAAAAATAATCTGCTTGCCTGGCGCCTTGACTTCTTAATTCTAAACTCTCCTCCCGGCTTATGCCGCTTTTATATTGATTAAATAATTTATTGCCGCGCGATTCTAACTGTTTGACTATCCCCAATTGGTCCAGAGTCACTGAACCTGAAATACCTATGCTGCTAGATGCGGGGATAACCTCCAGAATTTTATCTACTGCCTGCTCTTTATTTTCGCAATAAAATCCCAAGATATTTCTTCTCTGCCAATTTTTGATAAGATTATCTATCCGCTTATCCATTTAAATGAGCACATAACTTACGAACACTGAAAGCGTGAGTAAGCTATATGTGCGAATTTACTGTCTCTTTTCTAGTTGGTAAATCAAGGTGCGCCTTAATTTCTTTAATTGAGGACTGATTATAACCGGATATTCATAACGGAAATATGTTTCTCTCATCTCTTGAGGAAACCGCGGGAGAATATTTTTAACTGATATTCTGAGCTTATCCACCGAAGGCAACCTGTAAATTATTCTCCCCTTTTGGACTACTTTTATTAATAAAGGCT
>JAGUUJ010000131.1 GCA_020063525.1 Candidatus Omnitrophota bacterium | reverse complement strand
TTTTTACTTGCAAACTTTGTTTTTTCTGTTATAATTTCTTTACTTCTTACATAATGGATTCTAAAAAGATACGTAAAAGCATCGGTCGTTTGGCTGGCTGGTTAGGATTAAATTTTAGCTCTTTGATAATTAAGGCTATCCCTGAGCGTTTAATGTATAGCTTTGCCAGAAATATGGCTGCTCTTGGGTTTATCATTGCACGCAAGCAGAGGAAGATTGCTTTGGAAAGTCTGACTATTGCCTTTGGCCAAGATAAAACAAAGAGCGAGATAGAGCAAATTGCCAAAGATTGTTTTATCTTTATGGCAAAGTCGGGTCTTGAAGTCATATTTTTTATGGACAAGCCCAAGCTCCTTAGGAAACATATAGAGTTTGCAGGTCGAGAGAATCTGGAAACTGCTTTAGCTAAAGGTAAAGGCGTAATTTTGGTCAGCGCGCATTTTGGCAATTTCCCTTTGATGTTAGAAAAACTTAGTTTAGAGGGTTATAGGACCACATGTATAATACGTTATATGCGGGATGAACGCGCAGAGAAGTTCTTCACGGTAAAACGTATCCAAGTGGGCATAAAGACGATATACAGTCAGCCGCGCAAGGCCTGTGTAGAAAATTCTATACGGACCTTAAGAAACAACGAACTTCTTTTTATACCTATGGACCAGAATTTTGGCACAGGCGGTGTATTTGTAGATTTTTTTGGTAAGAAGGCGGCTACTGCTACAGGGCCTGTGGTGCTGGCACTGCGTACAAAGGCAGCCATAATTCCCTCATTTATAGTAAGGCAAAAAGACGACACGCATAAAATTATTTTTGAAGAACCTTTAAATTTAGAAGAAGGCCGGACATTTCAAGAGACGATTATTATAAATATACAAAAATTAACCGATATAATTGAGTCTTACATCCGTAAATATCCTGCGGAATGGGGATGGATTCACCGTAGATGGAAAAGTAGGCCAAGTTTAGAAGGAGGTGTATAACATGGTGGAAGAATTGAAACAAGAGGAAAAGAAAGCAGATGCAAAGAAGATATTTGGTACTATCTTCAAGGTTCTTCTGGGTCTGGCGTTTTTAGTTTTAGGTGTTGGGGCGGTTATCCGCTGGTTTGTTAGCCTGAAGATTGTATTCACGGGTTGCATTGGGTTATTCTTGATTTTAGCTGGCATAATTACCCTGGCAATAGCTAAAGAGTAAGCTCTCAAGGATTAACTTAAGATATAAAAAGGGTTAATATTCCGCATCTTTTAAGTACATATCCGGCGCCTTTTTAAAAAGTGTCGGCGGATATAATAAAATAAATAGTTAGAAGGTAGGATTATTAACCCTTTTTATTTGAGCATCTATTTCATATAGAAGGGGATATTGAGCATAGGAGCGATTCGCTACATTATTTCCGGGAAAAAGGAGGAATAAATGAAGGTAAAAGAAATAATGGTAAAAGATGTAGCCAGTATTTCTCCTGAAACCGGCGCTGATGAGGCATTAGTTTTGTTAGAGAAGATGCAGATTAGCGGTTTGCCGGTTATTGATGAAAATAGCAAGCTTGTAGGTATGTTTACCGAAAAAGATATTTTATCGTATATATTACCAAGTTATATTGAGAAGGTAGGAAGGTTTATTTATGAAGAGAACCCCAAGTCAACCAAGAAAAAGTTTATGGAGTTAAATAAAATAAAAGTCCGCCAGCTTATGAGAAAGGATGTCGTTACCACGACGGAAGAAACTACCCTTTGTGAAGCAGCCAGAATTATGTTAACGCAAAAGGCGCGGCGTATTCCGGTTATAGATAAATCAGGCAGGGTAGTGGGTATTGTAGCGCGTTGCGATATATTAAAGGCCTTTGCCAAGGAAACAGGGAAGCCTATAAGTTAATCAGGAGTATAAATGTTAAAAAAGTTTATTTTGCTTATTTTTATTTCTTTGGGATTGGGAATTTTTACCAAGCATATTGGCCTAAATTCTCAACAGGCACTGGCCATATCCATATTTTCTGCCTCTATATTAGGAACATTATTTTTCTGGGACTTTCGTGTGGCGATTTCCTTCTTGGGAGTAGCTATTCTTTTAGTAACCAAGACCATAGATTTAGAGAATCTGATTAGGTTTGCATCTTTAGAGGTAATCCTCTTTTTGGTAGGTATGATGGTTCTCGTTGGTTTACTCAGGGAGGTAGGGCTTTTCGCCTGGCTGGTTACCTTGATTCTTAGAGTGAGAAAGTTGACCGCCAAGAAATTTATCTTAGTAATCTCGGTAATCTCTGCACTCCTTTCCTGCTGTGTAGATGAGGTTACTTCGATTATATTTATGGTAGCGGCAATTTTAGAGATCTGTGATTATTTTGAAGTAGAAGCTACCCCCTATGTTATTATAAGTATTATTATGACTAATATCGGTTCAATGGGTACGGTTTTAGGTAATCCCATTGGTATCTTAATTGCCACAAAATCAGGGCTTACCTTTGAAGATTTTATTTTAAAGGCGTTTCCCATAATGTGGATTTGCCTTTTGACAGCTATATTTTTGGTGATATTCTGGTATAGAAAAGCAATTAAAAAATTAGATGAAAAGATAAGAGAATTGGGAGCCAATGAGATGTTAATAAAACTTATTTCGGTTCCTCCAGAAAGACAACTAAAATTGGGCTTGGGTATTTTTGGTGTCACCCTCTTTTTTATATCTCTGCATCATCGTCTGGAATTATTATGGAAATTAGAAACCAATACCTTACTTTTGAGTGTTCCTTTGATTTCTTCGGGTTTGGTGATGATTTGGAAATGGAGGAGAGCGCGTGATTATATTGTTAAGGATGTAGATTGGTGGACTCTGCTTTTCTTTTTACTCCTTTTTGCAAAGGCAGGAACCCTAAAATATACCGGCGCAACCGATGTTTTGGCGCAAAAAATATCTTTCTTGGTAAGGGGTAATCCATCGATATTGACAAGTGTAATACTTTGGATATCCGCCGCTGGCTCATCTGTCTTAGATAACGTGGTTTTAGTAGCAGCCTTTATACCTATTGTGCAGAGTCTTAAAGAGTTAGGTTTTGTGCTTCAGCCTTTATGGTGGGCACTCTTATTCGGTGGTTGCTTGGGAGGCAATGTCACCCTAGTAGGTTCAACTGCAAATATCGTGGCTTTAGGTATATTAGAGAAAGAAAAGAATATCCGTATGACCTTTTTTTCTTGGTTCTGGATAGGCCTTACTGTGGGTTTAATTACAACGGCAGTGGTATGGTTGGCGCTTTTGCTCTTACCTTTTTATAGATAATATTTATTATTAACCATCAATTAACCATTTTATATTGACAGAGCGTCTATTCTGTGATAAATTATCTTCGAAAAGGAGGGTTATAAGATGAAAATAAAAATGAGTTTGGTTTTAGGAATTATGTTTTCTTTTATATTAATAAGCACTGGTTTAATTTTTAGTCAGGATGAGGCGGCAGAGAAGCCACCGGCTGAAGAGGTGCCTTCTGAGCCAGAGACACTATGGATTTGGGGAGAGGTAGTCTCTGTAGATGCGGCTGCCAAGAAGGTATTAGTTAAATATCTTGATTATGAAACGGATACTGAGAAAGAGATAAATATTGTTGTCGATGATAAGACAACCTATGAGAACGTTAAGTCCGTAGATGAGATAAAGCCTCAGGACACACTGAGCATTGATTATATGATTAGTCCGGATGGTAGTAATATAGCCAGAAATATCAGTGTGGAAAAGCCCGAGGGCATACAAACTTTACCAGAGGGAAGTATTAAAGAAGAGCCAAAAGCAGTACCGGGTTTAGAATAATAATTGTATTGAATAAATAGCGATAATTATTGATGCCCAAAGGGGCAGGGTTGAGATACCCTGCCTTTGTTATTTTAATGAGCGCATAAGTTATGACTCAACTTAAGATGGTACAAATTAAGCTTATTATCTTTGATTTAGACGGGACGCTCGTTGATGCGTATCCGGCAATAATTAGCAGCTTTAACTATACTATGCAAAAACTAAATTATCCTGTGCAAGATGTTTTGACTATCCGTCGGGCAGTGGGTTGGGGAGATGAGAATCTCTTAAGGCCTTTTATAAAAGAAAAGGACACTTCTTGTGCTTTATCTATATACCGTAAGCACCATAAGTTAGCACTTCTTAAGGAATCCCGTTTATTCCCGAAGGTATATAAAGTATTAGCTTATCTTAAAAATAAAGGTTACCGGCTTGCTGTAGCAAGTAACCGTCCTAGCCGATTTTCCTGGATTTTGCTCCGTCACCTTAAACTTAAAAGATATTTTGACTATATTCTTTGCGCTGATAAGTTAAAACATATCAAGCCTCACCCGGAAATCATAAATAGGATTATGCAAAGATTTGCTTTAAAGCCCAAGCAGACCCTCTATGTAGGCGATATGACTATTGATGCCCAGGCAGGCAGGCGCGCAAAGGTTGAGACCATCATTGTTACTACAGGCTCCAGTACAAAATCAGAGATTAAAAGAGAGAGGCCCTGCCGCATTATTGATAGAATTTCAGAGTTATTAAAGATCCTGTGAGAACGGCTTTTATATTGTCCATATACTTAGGTAACAGCTTTTGCTGCGGGTTTTGCTCGCGTGCTGAAATTTTTTTGCCGTCTGCTGCGGTTTACTCCTTGTTTCCGCCAGTAGTCTACCGTAGGGCAGGCGTGCTCCAGCAAGTCGTAAATCCTTGCAGAATCAAACGAAAACAACTGGCCAAAAAATTTCTAATTGCACGCTCACAAATCCCTCCGCAAAAAGTCTACAAACATATCTGTTTTAGTGGGTGGCTTGGCTTGATTTGAGCAGCATCTAGAAAATTCGTTGCGGGTGAGGGTTGACCCGCTAAAAATTATCGGTCAGAGCGAGAATTTTCTCGAAGCAAGAAATTCCTCGTTGGGGAAATCCGAGCGGTGCTGCGAGAACAAGCCAAGACAGGATAAGAAAACACTTGACATTGATGTTCACTAAGTGTATATTGTTTACTAATTAGTGAACAATCAAAAGGAGTGAACATTATGAATAACCATACGAATGGAAAGAATATTTTTGCTGATAAGGCGACCTTTATTCTAAGAAAAATGCTGTCTAACCCTGAAAAGAAATGGGTTACGCGCGACTTTACGGGTGCCGACGGGGTAAGCCTTGGGATGGCGCAAGGTGTGCTTGAAACCATGGCGAAGAAGGGTTACATTGAGCGGGTCAAACGCGGCCCCGATAGCTACACGCTTCTTACGAATAGAGATGAGCTTATCAGCGATTGGGTGGCAGAGTATCGGTTTGAGTTAAACGAAATCGATACTTATTATTCTCCGGATAATAATATCTTAACGAAGTTTAAGGACTATCTGAAAGATAAGCCATACGTCCTCACGCTCCATTCCGGCGCCAATCTGATAACTTCTTTTGTAGTCACAGATCAGGTCTATCTGTATTTCCAGCCTGAGGACTGGAATAAGGATATTCTCGAGTTACGCCAACAACTTGATTTAAAGGAGCTCGTAAGAGGCGGCAACATTCATATCATTCGCCCGCATTACAAGAAGAGCGTATTTTATAGCGCTCAGACAATAAAAGGATATAAGGTTGTTTCCAATTTGCAGCTTTATCTAGACCTCTACAACTTTAAACCTCGCGGCCGTGAACATGGGGAATATCTGAAAAAATACTTGGAAGAGAAGGGAAAAAATCTGTATGAATCTTGAGAAAATCGAAGCCGTATTTTTCAATGTGCTTGAAGATATCAGCGATTATCTTCCGGATCTCACCCTTGTTGGCGGATGGATGCCGTATATCTATTCAAACTTTCTTTGGAGAACAACCGTTAGGAATCCGGTTACGACGGTGGATATAGATTTTGGCGTAGACGAGTCCGTTACCGGAGAATATTCAAAGACAATTTTTGAAACACTTTCTTCTTTGGATTACAAAGAACGCCATCTCAAGATGGATAGGCTGTTTCCGGTTGTGCTGTATAAAGAAAAAATCCCGGTAGAGTTTATTACTTATCCTACCGTTGATATTAAGGCAATCGAAAAAATGGTAGGACACCAGATACAGATAAACAAGATTGAAAAATTCGATTTCCTGCTGAAACACCGCATCTCGATAAACATTCAGGCTACCCTAACGGGCACAGGCAAGAAAAAGAACAAGAGCTATCTTCTGAATTGTCCGAAACCGTCAGCCTTCTTATATCACAAGGGAGCGACTTTTATTGATAGGGAGAACAAGGAAAAACAGGCCAAAGACTTGCATTACATGTACTTCATTTTACGGTATGCGCCTGACATTGATGCGATTTTGAAAGAAGTATCCCAGTATAGGGAAAAGGGATATTTAACGAACGCTCCGGATAGCATAAACAAATTTTTTGAAAGGGTCTCAAGCCAAGGATGTCTGTTAATCGAGCAGGAGAACGGCCCCGATGAATTCATCCGCGATGTGCGGCAAGACATATTTGATAGATTTAAAGGCTTAAGAGATGCGTTGCAAAGGAATACCGCGTGAAGACGTACGCCATCGGCGATATTCATGGCGCTTATAAGGCGTTAATGCAGTGTTTTAAACGCGCGAAATTTGATTGCAAGAAAGATCGTCTGTTCGTGATAGGCGATGTTTGCGATGGATATCCGGAAGCTAAGCAGTGTATCGATGAACTCTTGAAGGTTAAGCACTGCGATTTGGTCATTGGCAATCATGATATGTGGGCTCTGGACTGGGCTTTGCGTGGTGACAAGCCGGAGATATGGACGAGTCAGGGCGGTGACCGGACAATGGCGTCATATAACGGCGGCCCTATGCCGCAGGCGCACATCGATTTCTTAAAGGGCGGTCAACTCTGGATTGAGCGTGATGAGCAGATTTTTGTGCATGGTGGGTTTAATCCGGACATATCGCTTTCTGCTCACAGCGCGCAAGCATTGGTCTGGGATAGAAGGCTCCTTGATATGGCCTGGAAGAAACAGATGGACGGGCACAGGTGTCAATTGGGCCGATATAAGGATATCTTTGTTGGCCATACAACAACCGAACTTTATAACACGTTGCAGCCGATTCATCTATGCAATGTGTGGAACATCGATACAGGCGCGGGATGGTCAGGTAAGCTCACTATAATGGATGTTGATACTAAGGAATATTGGCAGTCAGATTTGACTCCGGACTTATACGGCGGAACGCCGGACAAGCTATAAAATAATTGAGGGGTCGGGGATTTTCCCCGACCCCTCATCCCGAGTGAAACGAGGGATCTCAAAGATCCTTCGGCCTTACGGCCTCAGGATGAGCCCTCGATAATTATAAAAAACTCCCCGAGGGCTCAGTTATATGGCACGTAACTTTCGTACCATAAAAATACAGCATTCAAAGGGCAGAGAAGAGAAGAATGACGAAGGAATCTAAAGCTACAGGCCAGAAGGCCGTGGTTTGCCCTCCGATACGCCAGAGGGCGATGGTTTGGCCTCCTTTGGCCAAAGCCATAGGCAAAGCCACAGGTATCAAGACTTGGCCGGAGGATGATAGGCCGAGGGAGAAGTTACTCAAGAAAGGTGCGAAAGCGTTGAGCAATTCTGAGCTTCTGGCTATTCTTTTACGCACCGGCACCAATGGCTCAAGCGCCATCGACCTTGCCCGCAAGGTTATAAAGAAATTCGGCACATTTAGAAATATGGCTCATACAGATACGCACGACTGGAAGGGCTTTAAGGGTCTAGGCAGTGCTAAGATTGCTCACATTCAGGCCGCGCTTGAAATTGGCAGGCGGTTTCGTGAGGATGAGGCAAGCACGGGTAAACAAAAAATAACTTCGTCCAAAGATATTATGGATATCCTTATGCCGCAAATGCGTGATTTAAAGACAGAAGCATTTAAGGTCGTGTATTTGGACAGCAATAACCGGATCATCGATATCGCGGACGCGGCCACCGGCACAGTAGATAAAGCGATGCCGATTGTTCGGGAGATTATTCACTCAGCTTTGCAGAAGTTTGCGGCATCGATTATTTGCGTCCATAATCATCCCAGCGCGAACATAACGCCAAGCACACAGGATAAGACGTTCACAAAAGAG
>JAGUUJ010000061.1 GCA_020063525.1 Candidatus Omnitrophota bacterium | reverse complement strand
CTATAATTTTAGCATAAATTTCAATTAAATCAACTATAAAAAGAGGTCGAGCGAATCTGCAGCGTTTACTACATCATCTACAGTTATTGCCGAAAGACACGCGAATTCTTTAGTGCAGTTATGAGCCAGGCATTCTATGCAACTGACTTCTTTATGCAGAATCCTATCTTTTTTGCCAGCGAGTCCCCAACGCGTAGGGCTTAACCCCTTCTGATTCCTGCCGAATATAGAAATTACCGGAGTGCCTAGCGCAGCAGCAATATGCACTGGCCCGGAATCGTTAGAGATAAACAAGTTGCATCTCTTCAGGACGCTGGCTAATTGGCTGACTGAGGTTTTCCCTGCTAGATTAATCGCAGGCTTAGGCATATGTTTAATTACGCTCTCGGCCAATGCCAGATCTTTTGGACCGGCAATCACCAAAACCTTAAATCCGTATCTTTCGATTAATCTAGCGGCCGCATCAGCGAATCTCTCATTCGGCCAGATTTTGGAAGGACAACTTGCGCCCGGATGAATGGCTAATAATCTATCAGTCTTCTTTAAACCTTGCTGTTTAAATAATTCTTCCGCCCACCTTTCTGATTCCGGTTTTATAGGCATAAATAGGGTTTTGTCTTTTGGTTCAATGCCTAAGTATCTGACTAAATCCAGGGCATACTCTAATTCATGCTTTTGGCCTAATTGTTTGGTGTGTTTTATTCTGTCTGTAAGTAAAAATCCAAGTTTGCGGTTATAACCAATCCTGCGGCGTATGCCGGCAAAAAAAGTCACCAGATGCACACGGTTAGTGGGATGAAGAACAAGAGCCAAGTCAAATCTTTTTTTCTTTAAGTTCCGGGCAAATTTTAAGGACCTTTGCCAACTTTTATGCTTACCGTCTTTGTCATAGATGATCACCTCATCCAAATAAGGATTATCCTCTATTATATTCTTTCCATAAGGGCTTACCATCATAGCTATGTAGGCATAGGGGTAATTATCCCTGAGTGCTTTGATTACCGGCGTTGATAAAAGCACATCTCCGATTCTATCTGTGCGCACGATAAGTATGCGTTTATACTCGGTGTTCGGTGTTCGGTGTTCGGTGTTCGGAATTAATATACTTCTGGCTTGCCTCAAAACATCCTCTGTTTTTATAAGTTGCATGCATTTTAAAGTACCAAACCTGCATTGTGCCTTTTCGCAAGGCCGGCAAAAAATATCTTTTTTAACTATAGAATATATCCCGGACCAGGGACCATACTTTATTTCATTGGTAGGACCGAAAATTGCCACAATAGGTATATTTAGGTAGCTGGCGAGGTGAAGCGTGGCACTGTCATTAGTAATAACAAGTTTGGATTTCTTTAATAAACAGGCAAGTTCGGTAATATTTGTCTTTGCGCTTAAATCTACAACAGGATGCCGGGAATTCCGGACTATGTATTTATTAATATGGGCGTCGGCCGTATCTCCTACCAAAACTACCTTTACCCCAAATTCTTTAATTAAAGACGGGATTAATTCTACAAATTTATCCTGAGCCCATCTTTTGATATGGCTTCTTGCACCGGCAGAAATAATGATTATCTTATCTTGGCCGGTTATATTATTTTCTCTCAAAATATTTTTAACGTATTCTTCATCTTCCAGTTTAATATACAAAGAGGCCTTTTGTATTTTACTTGGAATTTGGAATTTGACCTGCCTGCCGGCGAGGCAGGGATTTGAAATTCTATACAGGTGCCTATCTTTCATGTGTTTGATATCTTTTGGAATAACCAAAAAAGGAGAAGTCTTCTTTTGCGCAGGCAAAAACGCTCCCAGAAAACTGTTACGCAGGTCCACAACCATATCAAAACGTTCTTTCCTGAGTGTATTAAATAATTTTATCTTCTCTTTTAATCCGGAATGCTTATCGTAGATAATAAGCCTATTTATATGCGGATTACCCTGGAATATCTCTTTCGGACGGGAGCCAGCCAGGACTGTAATTTTAGCCTGAGGAAGATTCTCTCTCAAAGCATCCAAAACCGGTAAAGTCAGGATACAATCGCCTATATTGCTTAAAGTAATAAAAAGAATCTTGTTTACCATTTTCTGATTTTTTCTATCACATCTTCGGGGGTAACTGCCTTCATGCAGCGGTTATCCTTGCAGCGGACCACGTAACAGGGAATCTTGCAGCCGACATCTTTGGATAAGATAGCTGTGTTCTTTAAAGGATATGGGCCGGTTATTTCTGGTGAAGTTGGGCCAAATAAAGCGATGATTCTTTTTGCACCTAAAGCATTTGCAATATGTAAAGGCCCGGTATCTGCAGTAATGAATAAATCTAACCTCTTGCATAAAGCACCTAATTGCTTAAGATTAAATACCCCGCTTGCTATGATAGGTTTTTCTTTCATCAGGTCTCTTATCTTTTGGGCAGCGTATATATCCGTATAACTTCCTGTAATAATAACTCTTGCGCCAAATTCAGTGATTAATTTATCCGCTAAAATAGCCCAATTGACTTCCGGCCAGCGCTTAGGCAGCCAGTTGCCGCCTGGATTTATAGCAACTAAAAACTCATCTTTACCTATGGATTTCTTATCTAAAAAGTCCTCGATGAAATTCGCATCTTTATCATCAATAAAAAACTCCAGGTACCTATCTTCTACTTTCAGCCCTGCCTTTTCAATGATATTTAGATAATAATCTATACGGTGCAAAGCATCTCGAGCGACAGGCTTAATGCGTTTTGTGAGGAGAAAACCGCGCTTTTTGGTATAGTAACCGACCCTCTGCGGAATACCTGCTAACCGGCAGATAAGCGCCCGCGTAAAAGAACGATGCAATAAAAATACTACATCAAATTTTTTACTCTTGAGTAATTGTACAAATCTCAATTTAGCCAGAGAACTCCTTTGGCGCTCCTTTTCATCAAAGATAATGAGCTCATCCAGATGAGGATTGCCTTTTAAAATCGGATAGCAACGGCTGGGTATTATGCAGGCAATAAAACTATCCGGGTAATTACGCCGGATGTTTCTAATCGTAGCTGTAGAAAAAAGTACATCCCCTAACCAATTAATATTAAAAATAAGAATCTTTTTGCCCGTGTTATTCATTTTTTATGTCGGCGTTCCCGCATAAAGTTATAATAACCGCTCGTCTCTACCCAATAGATAAATAAATTATTGCAGTTTGCAGAAATCCTTAATCTCTTCAAAGCAAATATATCATCATTAGCAAATCTTTTTCCGGGGTTAGTTGCTACAGCTACTGTATATCCGGCGTACATAACTAACTGTTTTATCTTGTTATTAAATCTGCCCTCCGGATAACTAAACGCGCTAATCGGGCGGCCTAACTTTTCTTCCAATATTTTCTTAGAATCAAATATCTGTTTTTTTATTTCCTGCTCGGATTTTATATTTATTAAAGGTTCCGAACCAAGGGTATGGCTGCCAAAGGTAATAATACCCGAATCCTGCATTATCTTAATCTCATCCCAGCTTAACCTGTCATCTTGCGGCCTTCCCACTTCACTAAGGATAATAAATATCGTAGCGGGCAGATTATATTTTTTTAATATGGGGAAGGCGTAAATATAATTATCTTTATATCCGTCATCAAAGGTTATAGCAATAGTTCTGGGGGAAATCTTCTTTCTCTCCTTAATTAAAGTGGCGAGTGACTCCAAAGGCAAAACATTATAATGGTTCATTTTTAAAAATTGCATTTGGCGTTCAAAGGTTGCTGTTGATACTGCAAGCATATTTTTTGGCGAGGCCTCGGGGTTAACCGAATGATACATGACTATAGGCACAACATACTTTCCTTGGATAAAATTTACCAAGAAGATTGAAAAGAAAATAATTACGCCAAAAGCCGTAATTAATACTTTGCGCTTAGACATTCTGAGTATACTTTCTCGGTTTCTAAGACCATCTTCTCTTGTGAGAAATTCTGGTTTATAAAAATTCTGGCATTACTGCCTAAGTATTTTGCCTGAGCAGGGTTCTGCAGTAATTCTAATATTGCATAAGATAACGCACGGCTATCAGCGGGCCTGACTAATAAACCGTTATATCTATCTTGAATCAGGCTTTTTATGCCGCCTACATCTGAACCGACAACAGCAAGGCCGCAAGCCATTGCCTCCATTAAAGCAATGCCCAGGCCTTCTTTTAAAGAAGGTAGGACAAATAAATCCATGCCGGATAATACCTCTTGTGTATCCATAACCGAAGGAAGAAAAAATATGCTTTTTTCTAAACCGGCCGTCTTGGTTAGATTTACTAATTCCTCTCTCATCCTGCCTTCGCCGACAATAAGTAACTGTGCCCGGGGGATCCGGGCAATAACTTCCTGCATTGCTTTAATAAGATAGCCGTGCCCTTTTTCCTCTGAGAGCCTGGCCACAATTCCCACTACCGGCCCATCCCCTAAACCCAAATCTTTTTTTCTCTGTTCTCTGTCCTCTGCTCTCTGTTCTCTAAACTTATTAACATCTATCCCATTATGTATAACCCTTATATCTTCTTCTTTAACCTGAAAATCTCTGAGCAAATGTTCCTTTACAGATTCGCTTATAGCAATAACTTTATTGCCCCAACAAGGAAAAATCTTACGGAAGAATCTCTTTTTAAAGAAGCCGTGGCAGGTAGAAACATAGGGCTTGCTTAAAGTACGTTGAATAAGACAACTTAATACCTGTGTGACGCGACTATTGGCGTGGATAATATCAATATTATCCTCTTTTATATATTTCAATAGCTTAAATTTGCTGATTAAGACCTTATAACTTATTTCTGATTTTGTTTTTATGGGTATGGGTATATAAGTTATACCTTCTGTAATAAACCTACAGAGGAGTTGGCCGCCGCTTGAGGCGATATAAACATTATGGCCGCGTTTTTTCATACCGGTGGCTAAAGTCAAGACATAACTGCTGATACCGCCTATATTGAGATGATTTGTAAGATATAAAATATTCATTTTAAAAGTTTATCAATCGCCTCCAGCACCTCTTCCGGCTTTATTAATTCCATGCACTTTGTGGTTTTACACTGTGACTTGTAACAAGGACTGCAGGCTAAACCTTTTTTAATCACCACGCATTCTTTTACCGGCGGAAGATGGCGCCGGGGATCGGTAGCACCAAAAAGGGCGATAAAAGGCACACCCTGGCTTGCCGCCACATGTACAGGTGCAGAATCGGGTGAAATAAATACAGCACATTTTTTGATTAAGCAGGCAAGTTGATTAATAGTGGTCTTACCACAGGCATTGATTATCTTTATATTCTTGAGTTTATTTATTAATATATTAGCTTGCGTTAAATCTTTTTCTGTGCCGGTAATCACAACCCTAATGTCCCTGCGGGATAGCTCTTCACAGAGTTTCGTAATATGATGCAATGGCCAGTTTTTACTCAACCATCTGGAACTTGCGCTTATATTTATTCCGATGAGCATCTGATTAGCGCTTAACCATTCAGACTTCAAGAATTCATCAATGTAGCTCGTGTCTTGCGACGTCGGCCAAAGTTCCAGTTTAGGGTTCTCTAAATCTATGCCCAGCATCTTTAATATTCTAAATTGATGGGTTACGGGATCCATTAACGGTTTTTCATCTTTTATGCGCTGATTCAGTAGGAAACCAAACTTTTTATTATCGTATCCGTAACGATTTAAAGCCAATGTAAGAAAAGACAAAATATGGCTTTCGCGGTTATTCTGTAAATCGATTACAATATCAAAGTTTTTCTTCCTCAGGAACGCAGCTATTTTGAGAAGACCTGCCATTCCTTTATCCCTGTTCTTAAAATCACAAACCAACAACTCATCTATATAGGGACAGTTAAAAAGCAGGTCCTTTGATTCCTCTCCTACCAGAAAACTAATTTTATAATTATGCAAGAATTTCTGCCTTATTGCCCTAAGAGCTGCAGTAGAAAGAATAATATCCCCCAGAGAGCTGAATTTGATAATCAGGATTCTAAAATTACTGAGCGCGTCTTTATAAACATCAATTGTATTTTCTGTCATGAGTTCTATATTATATTTCTCCTTAACTTTTTTATAGGCATTTTCTGCTAAAGTGCGGCTTAACTGGGCATCCTTAAATATCTTTATTGCCGCTTCAGCAATACTTGATGGGTCTGCGGGAGGAACAAGTAATCCTGTTTTTTGGTCCTCAATGATATCGATTACCCCTCCGACGCGGGTGGCCACAACAGGGACCCCGCAGGCCTGTGCCTCTATAATCACTCTGCCGAATGCCTCGTGTGTTGTGGTAGCAAGCACTAAAAGGTCTAAGTGCGCTAAGATCGCCGGTATATCTCTCTGGTTGCCTAAGAATTGAGTGCAGTGCCATAGCCCCAGCCGTTTTACTAAAACCTGGACCTGCTCTTTGTAGGCCTCTTTAGAGTGGGGCGCATCGCCTATTATCCATATTTTAAGGCGCGGAACGCTCCTGACAACATAAGCCATAGCCTTAATAAAATGCAAGTGGCCTTTTATAGGAGTAAGCCTTCCTATTATTCCTACATTAAATTCATCTTTTCTTTTCTTATCCGGGCTCGTATATTTAAATTTCTCTAAATCCACACTGCGCGGTATTAATCTTAAACGCTCATGGGGAACACCGAAATCATCGAGCATATGCCGGGCAATAACATTACTTAAAACAATCACCCGCCTGCCCCAGCCCATGACATAGCTAAAAGGGTGTTTTTTATAATAACCGTGGCAGGTGGTGATAAATACCTTATTGGTTTTGCGGCTGGCAAAATAGGCAATCCAGGCAGGGACGCGGGAACGCGCATGGACAATGTCAATCTGTTCTTTCTTAATGAGCTCAATTAATTTTGGGAGCATCTTTACCATGGTAAAGATTGATTTTTTATACACGGGTAATTGATAGTGAATAGCGCCGAATGACCCTAACTCTCTAACCAGTTCTCCGCCGCCTGAGACGACCACTACTTTATGGCCGTGTTTAACTAAATATTTGGCCAGGTCAAGCGTGCCTGTCTCCACTCCGCCTACATTAAGTGCTGGTAATATCTGAAGTATATTCATAATATTTTCTTTATCGCCTCTCTAACTAAAAGCTCATCTCCTAAAGTATGCACCTTAGGCCTGTTTAACCAGATCTCCTCGATTTTCCCGGCTAAATCATAAGCATTGACTAAATAGATATATTTATTTTTAGCAAAATAATTAAGGAATCTGCGGTGTTTCTTGCTTAGATTCGGAGAATCAAAAACCAGAACATATTTATTGCTATTTACTGCCTCAGAAATCATGGATATACTTTCAGGAGAAGTAATGATGATTTTGCTGGAAGCCAGTATTCCGTCCACTGCTTCCGGAATATTTTTTTCATTAGCAATAATTAAAAGTTTGCAACGGTGATAATTAAGGAATTCTTCTTTCAATAAAGATTCGACCGCACCGGATGTTCTTCGCGAGGTAGTAATCAATAATTCTGCGTCTAACTTTTCCAAGCTCAATTTAATCTGCCTGGCTATTTCCTGCATTAAATCTTTGCTTAAATGAAAAAATTTAGTGTCACCGCCCACCAAAACCCCCAACACTAACTCTTTATTAATTTTAAGGTGCGACTTAATTCTTTCTCCCTGTCCTTTAAGATAATCCTCATTAATTAAATTTAATGCCCCTTCAATCACCGTAACATTCTTTCTCCTGGGTGGCCTGTCGTGACGGCTCATCACCACCAAATTGAATCTCTTTGTATTTAAAATAGATGGCCGCATAATCGTAATCGATTTAGCCAGATTTTCTCTTGAGATTATATAGTTAATAGGGGCAACTGATGCTCCGCAAGTGATTACAATATCAGGCTTAATACTTATTAATGAACTATAAACATCATCTCCTAAAAATGTCTTCAGGCACCATAAACAACCTTGACAATGATATTTACCTGCTAAACAACTACTAAAGGTTAATCCAAACCTCGAAAATCTATTTTTGAATTTTATCTCTATGGTATTAATATTAGCGCTTATGCCTTGAGCTTTGAGGCAACCCTTGAGTATCCCGGCAATAGCCTCAGACTGCCTCAGGTGCCCTGTTTTGCCGTCACTGATGATTAAAATATTCTGCTCTTTAGTATATTTCCAAATCTTATATGACCAGAGATATTCCCGGGGATATTTTGAAATGTATTTTTCAAATACGCGCACCACTGCCTGCAAATTATCATTTATATCTTTTTCCAAATTTCCGGTTCTCTTAATTTCAATAGGCGAGTCAATAAAAACTTTGATGTACGGCCCATTTACTCGTGTATAAAAAGCAGGGATAATCGCAGCATCATATTTTAAGGCCAGCCTGATTGCACCTGAAGGCATAGAGGCGTATTTACCAAAGAATTTAACCGAGGTGCCTGTCTTTCCGCCCTGGTCTGCAGTCATACCTATTGCCTGATTACTTTTCAGCGCCCTGATCAACTCGCGCGTCTGGTTCTGCCTCTGGATTAGCTTACAACCTTTTCGGCTACGATATGCATTAAGGAGTTCACTTAAGCGCGGATATCTCTGGTCCCGAATAAATAAATTAAAAGCAAACCCCAAATTTGTACAGATAGCGTTTGAGAACTCCCAGCTGCCTGCATGCACAGCTAAAAGAATTACGCCCTTACCTTTCTTAAAACCTTCGAATATATTTTCTTGGCTTTCCAGAATTATATATTTATTTATGTATGCCTTATCTACTAAGGGAATAAATAATATCTCTATAATATTCTGGCCGAATGACCGGTAAAACTCTTTTACGAGATTGCTTAATTCTTGCGGCGATAATTTAGCGCCGAATGCGGTCTTGATATTAGCGTAGGAGATAGCTTTATGTTTAAAGTCAAAATAATAGAATAGTTCGCCTAATCTTGCGCCTAAAAACAGGCTAACATTTAAAGGTAAACTTCTTATTAGCGGAGCGAATAATCTAATAAGAATACAGCCTGAGTAATCTATTATAGAATTCCTGTTCATCTTTTATAATTTTTAGTTCGATGCGTAAATATAAAAGCTGTAAGCTGTAAGCTGTAAGCTGTAAGCTGCGAATTCTGGCAGCATCCTTTTCCGTAGTAATAATTGTGTCTATATTTTTATCCTTAGAGTTCTTGATAATCCTACCTAACTCTTCTTTAGCATAATTATGGTGGTCGGGAAATCTAAAAAACAGACCAATATTAATGCCCAAACTTACAATCAAATTCTGGAAAGAATCAGGATCAGCAATACCTGAGACTAAAGTAACGTTCTCACCCGCCAAAGCTTCTAATCCTAAGAATCCATCTTTATCATCCAGCCTGTAAAAACCCAATGGGCTATGCGTGGATTCTACAATTAAACTCTGAGGATTAATTGAGCTTAAGAAATCTTTTATATCTTGACTATCCGGATTAAGATTAGTTTTGGTTAAGATAAACACATCCGCGCGTTTAAGCGAAGAAAGAGGCTCGCGTAATATCCCGCGGGGAATAAGCTTTCGGTTACCAAAAGGGCAGGTAGCATCAATGGTAACGATTTCCAGGTCCTTTTTTATACGCCATTGTTGGAGACCGTCATCTAAAATCACTGTATCCGCACCATAATTATGTATTGCCAGCTTAGCTGCACGGATTCTATCGGTGTCAACCACGACCGGCACATCGCCTAAATTCATCTTAAGCATATATGGCTCATCACCCATCGTTTCATAACGTGCGGCGTGCGGCGTGCCTCGCACCGAGTGACCTTTCGCGCTGGGTGCTCGGCACGAGGTGCGGCGTGCGGCTCTT
>JAGUUJ010000100.1 GCA_020063525.1 Candidatus Omnitrophota bacterium | reverse complement strand
GGGCAGCCACTTAGACGTCTCACAGCGTGGGCTTTTCTGTGAGATGCCGGTGCATGCAGATTAGGATGGTTTATTGTTGACATATGAATTTTAACGAATATTTTCGGTGGTAACTCAGGAGGTTCAAATGAGTGACTCAGAAAAAATACAAAATTGTGAAAAGCAGCATGGTATAGGTTGGAAAATCTATTTCGTTCTTTTGCTTGTTTACTTAATATTTTCATGTTTTCTTGAGAAGTCTGTAGGAATGACAGCCATGGCAGTTTTTAAAGCAATATTAACAGCAATAGTTTTGTATTCTTGGATATGGGCGAAACACATTAGCTGGCTATCAAAAATCCGTTGGCTTGTAAAAATTTGGTCAATACAGTTTTTTATTGCGCCCGTCGCTTTAATATTTTATGGATATTTGGCTTTTACAGGCTCAAATAAGGAGATTATTGAAGAGTCCATTGGGTGGATTATTTCAATTATCGTATACTATCCTGCTCTTTATGGAATATATCGTCTTGCATGGAAATCGTCACTATTAACATCGGCAAACAGTATCGGAAATCCTTCGCAGAAGAAGCCCGTGAAAAAGAGGGACAAGTTTATAATTGGCGGTATTATCCTCGTCGCCCTAACAAAATTGCCCAATTTGAAAGAACAGACTTTTGGTCTATCGGCGTTAATCGGCTTGATTATAATGGGAGCTTTGGTCGGTTTAGTTGGATATGCCATTTTTGGAAGGGATAAAAAGCCAAAACAATAAATAGTTCATTCTAGGTATGTAAAAAAATAAAGAAAATGCGACCAAGAATTTATCCAGAGTATTATATTACTACAAATGATGGTATTAGAACCCAAGTAGATAAACCTCATTTTTTTAATGAATTAATGAAATATTTTCCAAATCCTAAAGAAGTATTAAGTAAATTAGAAAATGAAGACGCGGGGATAAGCGTAGGAGATAAATACTTCTTTGTGATAAAGAAATAGTATAGTTTTAAGTCTGGACAATACAAGCATTTAGCTGGTTAGATAAAAGGCGTAGGTCTTTAAACAAGCGAGTTTATGTGGTATACTTAAATAGAAAGAAAAAGATTGACTAGCATATGCTTTTGTGGTATAAGAAATACCATCATCCCAGCGAGATCTCGTATCTTGCTGGCCCCGAACTTCTCGTGAGTTCGGGTTTTTTATATCCTATCAATAGAATAGCTTTTTTTGTAGATGGTTTTAATCTTTATCACTCACTGGATTCTGACCCCCCATATTATAAATACAAATGGCTTAATCTTAATAAATTAGCCCACTGTTTTGTTACTTCCCACGATAAGGTTGATAAGGTCTTTTATTTTACTACCTATACTACTTGGGATCAGGTTAAATTAGGCAAGCATCAGACCTATGTGCGAGCATTACAATCCGTAGGCGTGGAAGTTGTGTTTGGAGCTTTTCGATATGTTGATAAAACCTGTAGGATTTGTCATAAGCAATACAAAACTTTTGAAGAGAAACAGACAGATGTTAATATTGCTATTAAGCTTTTTCAAACGGCAGTTCAGGATATGTGGGATACCGCAATAATTATTTCCGGAGATAGTGATTTAATCCCGGCTATTCAGGCAGTAAAAACAACGTTTCTTTCAAAGAAGATTGGCATAGCTATTCCTATAGGAAGACGGGCAGAGGAGTTAAAGCAAGTTGTAGATTTTCATATGAAGCTAAAAGAGAAACATCTGGCGACTAGCCAATTCGAAGATGAGATAATCATAGATGGCGGTGCCAAGTTAAGCCGTCCTAGTACTTGGAAATAAGGAATTAGGTTCACATACGGGTATCTTCTGAGTTAAAAGGCTTATTTTGACGTGTCTTTTGAAGATTTGGGCCATTTTTAGCCTGCTTCCGACCCATAAAAGTATGCA
Source organism: Candidatus Omnitrophota bacterium (assembly GCA_020063525.1). Lineage (GTDB taxonomy): Bacteria > Omnitrophota > Gorgyraeia > Gygaellales > Profunditerraquicolaceae > UBA1562. Next base: position 5,641 of record JAGUUJ010000100.1, on the reverse strand, counting down.
GTCAAACGCCAATCTGGGCAGTTGCGCGGGTGGTGGAATGGTAGACACACAAGCATGAGGGGCTTGTGCCGAAAGGTGTGGGGGTTCAACTCCCCCCCCGCGCACCATAAAAAATAAATCCCGCCTCCGGCAATTTTCTATTCTAAAGAATTGCAAGACGGCGGGATTATTATTAGGCGTAAATTTTATTTGCGCTTATCTTTTATATAATTGCTTCTTTCCAGACTCTTGGCGAAGGATTTCAATTCTGCTCCGACCTCGCCTATCTGGGCAACGTGTTCTATTTTTCTGAATTCATTTGTGACCACGCCGATAGATACCGATAATAGCGGCATCCTTTGCTCTTTGCCTTGGCGGTCAAACCCGACAATATAACCATTTTTTCTATCCGTTTCATTATAAAAAGAGGGGGCTGTTTTCTCAAAATCAGCGATTATTTTCCTGCAGAGGTTATCTACGACATCGGGCGTTGTGACGAGCACAAAATCGTCTCCGCCGATATGCCCGATGAAATCAGCCGGATTTCCTGCCTCTTGCGTTGACTGGATTAATATACGTGCGGTTTCGCGGATTACTTCATCGCCGTGTTCGAATCCATATTTATCATTATAAGATTTAAATTTGTCGATATCTATATAACAGACAGCAAATAAAGTATCGCTTTCAATACGGGACGAAAGTTCATTTAGAATTGAAACGTTTCCCGGCAGCCGCGTCAAAGGATTTGCCTCCAGGTCTCTTGCCGTGCGCCTTAAAATCATCCGGATGCGCGCCAGGAGCTCTTTAGGCTCAAAGGGCTTTACTATATAGTCATCTGCGCCCGCATCGATACCGCCAACCTTATCGCTCACCTCGCCTTTACCCGTTACCATGATTATGGGCAAATGGCGCAAGAGGATATCTTTTTTTACTTCCATACATACCTGCCGGCCGTTCATTTTAGGCATAGCATAATCAAGCAGCACTAAATCCAAAGGTTTGGATTTGATAATCCGTATTGCCTCTTCCCCGTCCATTGCCTTGAGGATTTCATAATTTTCTTCTGAAAGGCTTATCTCCAGGACATCCAATATATCCGGGTCGTCATCAACAATCAATATCCGCGGCTTAACCATATTTATTCATTAATTGGTAACGTAAAACTAAACGTACTTCCTTTGCCAGTTTTGCTTTCCGCCCAAATTTTCCCTTTATGCGCTTCGATGATATGTTTTACTAAGGATAATCCGAGCCCCGTGCCTTTTACCTGTTGATTTATAGGGTTATCGACACGATAAAATTCCTCAAATAGCATGGAAAGCGATTCCGGCGGTATCCCTATACCCGTATCCGATATATCTACTTGAATCACGTTATCTTCAGTATGAGCCTTTATGGTTATTTTACCGTTTTCGGGAGTAAATTTCACTGCATTGCCTAAGAGATTGATAAATACGCGTTCAAGCTGGACGCGGTCTGCCAATACACGGGGGATATCCTTTTGTATATTTGTAATTAATTCGATATTTTTGTTTTTGCATTGTATCAAGATAAGGTCAGCGGCATTGGAAATTACAGTTTTTAGCTCCTGCTCTTCCATTTTCATAACTGCCCTGCCGGATTCAATACGGGCAATATCAAGGAGTTCATTTACCATATGCACCAGTTCGTCGCTGTGCCGGTTAATCTTTTCCAGGCGTTCTTTTGCCGCCTCCGGGAGGTGGCCCAGCTTTTCCTCTATAAGTATAGATGCGTAACCTTTTATAGAAGTAAGCGGAGTCCTTAGTTCATGCGAAACGCTGGAGATGAAGTCGGTTTTACGCTTGCTTATTTTCTTTACTTCCTCCAGGACAAGGGTTAATTCGCGCGTTCTTTCTTCAACCTTTTTCTCTAATCCCTGCTGCGCATGCCAGGTTTTTTCGAATAAACGGGCATTCTCCAGGGCCTGGCCTAGTTGATTACTTAATATAGTGAGCAACTCTTCATCCCCTTCGGTTATGGCAATATCCGTATTTTCTGTACCGACAAAGAAGAATCCCTTATTTCCCTCTTTAGGCAAAACAGGGGAAATAACAAAAGAATTAACCTTGAAGATATGGTTTATTCTTTCTCTTAATGCAGCGTTATGCGGCACTGATATCGAAGAAAATGTCTTTCCGGCTTTTATTAAATCCAGATATATATCCCTGTCTGAATTCACCTGGGGTTTTATTGCTTCTATCTCACCGTGAAGGTATCCGATACTTAGATGGGGGATGAAGTTATTTTCTTGAGCATCCCACAATAATGCAAAGGCCTTTTCAAACCCTAAGTCCTCAAAGGAAGTCGACTCTATTATTTTAAAGATTTGGCTCTCCTCCATGGTGGTGCTGATTATTCGCGATAGCCTCTGCAGGGCATAAAGGCCGGTTATCTTTTTATCCAGCTCTTCATGGGTTTTGTTTAATTCTATATCGGTGCGCACAATCAATTTGGCCTGTTCATCCATTTCTTCCAGGGATTTTTTTAATTTATCCACTATAGCTTGCAGCTTTTTCATTTTATTTATTTTAAGCATCAGGACGATTGCGAGGGAAACGATGGCGATTGCAAGCGAGAGGATAGTGAACAGATTTGCCATTATTTAGCCTCCGATGTTTAACACAGCGATAGTTTGGTTATGAAAATAGGACTGGCCCTGGTAGCTTATCGCTTTCAACGGCGCCTGTTCGCCGTATGTATACAAGCCGATTATAGGGGTATCTTTGCCAAAACCCTCTTTGATGATTTCTAACTCTTGATTTGCCTCTCTCCTTAAAAGCATATATCTTGAAACCGAATCAAAAACAAATACAAAATTTTTTATCTCACTTTTAGTAATTTCCACAATCGGGGCAAATAATATTTTTTTCGCTCCATTTAATGCCTGGCGGGTGGCATTAAGGCAGGATTCTTTTGTGCCTATCATCAAGCGTATGGTGCTGCCTTCTATGACATTGCCCTGCGGGCGCAGAGAGCCGTTATTCTCAATGGAGAGAATATTCCTGAGAAGATATTCCTGCTCTCCGGCAAGGTACATTCCTATCGGATAGAGTATGGAAATACGCCGTATTTCTTTTTGCAACTCGGATAAGCCGCGCGCCAGATATTCTTCATAGATTTTTACTGCCGGCTCGCCGTCTATCTCGTATATAATATTGCCTCCGGATTTGGTTATTGTGCGGGGTTTACCCAACGGTTTCCATCCGTGCTGTATTCCTAAACCAAAATTTAATTTACCACCCCAGAGTATTCCTACGGCACTGTCGGTGAGCACCTCTTCATTGAAATACAGGTAGGTCCTTAAAAAACGCATATTATCCGAAGCAGAAGCGCCCACGAGAGGAAAGCTCTTGCCCAGTCTTTCCTGCAGGCCATAAATAAGATTTGAGCCTTCGTCTATTAAGCCGTCGGAGAAGATAACGCTTAAGTCCCGGCGGATATCGCGAAAACCAGAGAGCAGTTTTTCTCCCAGTTCTCTTCCGGCGCTTAAGGCAGTTTTTTTCTTTATGTCTCTGACGCAGGCAATATTAAAATACACGTTCGCAGTCAGGCTTAAAAGCATGACTACCAACCCGTGTTTAAATATGCCCTGATTAGAGATGATTGCCGCGCTGCTGCAGCCTACTATAGGCACGTGCCCTTTTAATGATACATTGATTGTTTTTAACAGGCCAACGCAAGAGAGGTCTATGGAACTGAATACAATCGCCAAATCAATTTTTTCGCTATGTATGTTTATACCGGCTAATCTGGTTGCCTCGCGAGCTGCGGAAATAGGGTCCTTCTCTGTGCTTAAACCTATACCTATATTCATAGTCTGTTACGTGCGCAACAAATCTTCTTTTTTTAACCCTAATTCATTAATGACTTCCTGCCGGTTAGTTGTAAATTTACGGCAAATTTTAGTTACATCTTTCATATCCTTTATATCCTTTTCCAGGAGTATAGTAATTAAGTTTGCCCGTATTCTTAACTCCTCTATAATTTCTTTAGCGGATTTGCCGCTTATTTGCACAAGCCGGTCGCGATAAATGCTGCTTACGGCTGATTCATGGAATTGGCCCCTGGTTAAATCGTAAGACCATAATAAAGACAACAGCACCATCTTTTTTTCCATGCCCGCTGTTTCCACTAGTTCTCCCGCTACCCGCTCAATCCTTCCGTCTATATTATGCCTGCGCATAATCAGAAAAACATCCACTAAATTTACCAACACTTCAGGCACATTCATAGGTTCGTTCTCAAGCCGCATTATCGTCTCCCGGGCAGTTGAAGCATGTAAAGTCCCCATACAGTATTTGCCGATATTCATCGCGGTCATTAAATCTTCTGCTTCCTTGCCCCTTACCTCTCCCACGATTATCCTGTCCGGGCGCATACGCAGCGCATTCTTTACCAGGTCTGCTAACGTCGTCTCTTCATCGCTTTCCAGGCGCGAACAATTTTCTTCCAAATTAGTATTTAACTCTAAGGTATCCTCAATGACCACAATTCGTTCATTCTCAGGGATGAAGCTAAAGAGGGCATTCAATAAAGTGGTTTTGCCTGTGCCGGGTCCGCCGGAAATAATAATATTTGCCGGCTTCACGCTTAAGCCTTCTACGTAAAGCCAAAGCTGCGCCGCTAACTGCGCAGTGAGCGTGCCGCTCTTGATTAGCTCAATTATACTTAAAGGTTTCTCCTTGGCGCGCGTTATGGTTATCTGCGGGCCAAAAGGCGAATATACGATATTGACCCTGCCTTTTATTTCTGAAAGTTCCACATTGTTTATTTTTTTTATGGTTTTCCTTCCCGAAAAGATAATTAACTTCCTGATAAATAAATCCAATTCTTCCCGGGAAGAAAAGCTTTTAGCCGTCTTGGTTACGCCTGTTTTTGTCTTATGGATATAAATAGGGGAAAGATAATTTATCATAATATCCTCTACATCAGGGTCATTCAGGAACTCTTCAATTATTCCATAGGAGAAGAATTCCTTAAAGAAACCTCCCATCTCCAGCCCTTTGGATTTGCGGATAAACTTCTGCAATTGATGAGAGCTATTATAAACCTCCAGAAATACCTGAAAGATAATGTCGCGTTTGTGGGTAAAGTCCTGCAATAAAAAAATTTTTCCACTTAACTTATCAAGGATTTCATTCTCAATTGCAATTCTTTCCGCATCCATTTTCCCTCCTTTAATTCGCACATATAAGTTATATCGCCTACCTAACTAATAGCAGACCCCATAACTTATGTGCTCACTTACTTATACCAAAAATTAGCCTAAAAAGCAACCAAATTACATGCCGCAATAAAATTATTGACGTTATGATAAAAATTATGTTATCATTGGCGTATTAAATCGAAATCGGCCCCATCGTCTAGCCTGGTCCAGGACGCTAGATTCTCAGTCTATAAACAGGGGTTCAAATCCCCTTGGGGCTACCAGCATAAAATTGTATTGACGCCGATATTTTTATCTGCTACCATATAAAGCAAATGGGCATACAGCAGATACAAAGACGCCTTCCTTTAATCATCGCAATTGTCTGCGGCATCCTGGCGATATTGCTCTTAAATGTTTATCTGCGCAGAAGAGAGAGCGAAATCTGGGAGAGGATGAAACAGGACCAGCAGCAGGCCCAGGCAGCTCGCCCGC
>JAGUUJ010000111.1 GCA_020063525.1 Candidatus Omnitrophota bacterium | reverse complement strand
TCCATCACATAGTATGAAAGGAATCGCCTTTTATTTCAAGTTCTTTAGGTGGGTATTTTTCAGTTCCTTTTTTGGGTATTATACAGTGCTGTTAACACCTGGGTCGGCAGACTTCTTGCTAATTTTATTGCGTGTCCGGCTCGGCTTGCGGCTGGGGCTCAGGCGGCGGCAGCCCCAGCCGCAGCGTCCTCTGACACACAAAAATATTCTGTTTTTAATACGGGCTCGTCCGCTATACCGCCTGATACAAAATAAAAAAACCGCCTTCTAACGGCGGTATGCCGAGCCTCTCGCGCATAAAGCTTGGAGAAACGCCGGAAAACTATGTGGTAGGTGAATTTGAATGAAGAAAATGTTGTTTTTTATAAAAAATGGATTATAATAGAAGTGTTATGAAAATAGCCTTTTACTAAGATAATTTATTTCGGGTCCGAGAATTCAAAAATTCTCGGAGGCTTCTTAGATGGTCGGGCCGCCATCTTGGTAAAAACCAGGGTGGCGGTTTTTATTCCATGAAGAAAAGAGGATAAAATGAGAAGAATTTTACTGTTTATACTGCCAATCTTAATTATTGTTGCTGCTGTTTTTACCATATTTGGTGTAATGCAGGTTCGTTTTGAAGAAGAAAAACTAATGGATGACCTTCAGAGAAAGGCCAGAGCAGTTTGTGAGAGTTTGGATTTTTCTGCCCGGCACATTCTTTTAAACAATGATTTAAAAAATGCCAATCGTCTGGTAGAGAGTTTCCAGAAAAGAGAAAGATTGCAAGGCTGCGTTATTTATGACAAAGATGGAAAAATCTTGGCAATTACCGAGAGAATCTCTGATTGGAACCAAAAGGAAAAGCCCTATCTTAAAGACATATTGGCTAACAAAACTTCGCGGGGAGCATTAGAAAAATTCAGAGAATATTCTGTATATAGCTATATTTTGCCAGTTATGGATGACGAAAATAATATTCTGGGCATGGTAGAAGTTGTCTACGATACTTCCTATGTTTTTACGACTTTAGCCGCATTATGGAGACGCCTAAGTATTTCTTTGATTACTTTATTGGTGTTAATAGTATTCATTATGCTTTTGATACAAAGACAAATATTTATCTTGCCTGTTATCAGGCTCACTGACTGGTTTCATCATTTTCAAAAAGGCGAAATAGATTCGCTGCACCCTATTAAAGAAAAAGGCGAACTGGGAAAACTTGCTAGCGAAGTGGAACAGGTGGCTTTGAGCTTAAGGGTGGCACGCAAAATCGTTTCTGACAAAGCAACAGAACGCATAGAGAAAGAAGAATTATGGACAGAAACTAAATTGCGGGATCTTATCCATGCACGATTAGGCGAAAATGCACTGTTTATAGTATCAAACAGAGAACCGTACATGCACGTCCTCGATGAGGTGACAAACCTTCCTAAGTGTATCCGGCCTGCAAGCGGCGTAGTTACTGCCATAGACCCTATTATGCGGGCTTGCGGAGGAACTTGGCTTGCCCACGGCAGCGGGAATGCGGATAAGCAATTTGTGAATTCAAAAGATAAGCTGGGAGTGCCTTCCGATGACAACCGCTATATCCTTAAAAGGGTCTGGTTATCCAAAGAGGAAGAAGAAGGTTATTATTATGGATTTGCAAATGAGGGGCTATGGCCTCTTTGCCATATTACTCATACGAGGCCCATCTTCAGAGAATCTGACTGGCAGATGTATAGAAAGGTAAACCATAAATTTGCCGAGAGCGTCTTGGAAGAAATGCCGGCAAAAAATCCTTTTATCTTCATTCAGGATTATCACTTTACTTTACTTGCCAGAATGATTAAGGAAAAGCGGCCGGATGCAACAATAGCCTTATTCTGGCATATCCCCTGGCCCAACCCGGAAGTTTTCTCAACCTGCCCTTATCAGGAACAAATTTTGCAAGGTTTGCTTGCCTGTGATTTAATCGGTTTTCATGTGCAGAACAATTGTAATAATTTTCTTGATACTGCTAACAGGCTTCTTGAGTCCCGCGTAGATACAGAGAAATTCAGCGTAGTGCGGCATGAAAAAGAGACGTTTATCAGAGCGTTTCCTATAAGTGTAGATGGCTATATTACAGGTGGCGTCGCTAAAGTTACAACAGAACAGCTAAATTCTATTCGTAAGGAATTCGCATTGGAAAATAAAATAATAGCTTTAGGGGTAGATAGAATTGATTATACAAAAGGAATAGCAGAAAGGATTTTAGCAATCGATAGGTTTATAGAGAAATATCCTCAATATAAAAATAAATTTGTTTTTATACAGTTGGCTGCTCCCAGCCGCACGCATATAAAACGATACCATGATTTAGTGGCAGAAATTGATGAACTGGTAGAAAAGAAGAATTGGAAATATTCAGATGGCGTATGGAGGCCTATAATTTATTTAAAGAGGCATTTCTCTCCAGAGGAAATCAGGCCATATTATGCACTGGCGGATATCTGTATCGTAAGCTCTCTGCATGACGGGATGAACTTAGTAGCTAAAGAATACGTTGCTTCAAAAACCGATTTAAAGGGTACCTTGATTTTAAGCCGTTTTACCGGAGCTTCTAAAGAGTTAATCGATGCCGTTCAGATAAACCCATATTCGATAGAAGAATTTGCAGATACTATAAAGCTCGCTGTAGAAATGCCGCTTGAGGAAAAACGAAGACGCATGGAGAATATGCGTAACGTAATCAGAGAAAACAATGTGTATCGCTGGGCAGGCGATATTATTACGGAACTAGCAACTTTAAAAAAGGTTTAGGCGTTTGAGGAAAAAAG
>JAGUUJ010000099.1 GCA_020063525.1 Candidatus Omnitrophota bacterium | reverse complement strand
GGCTTTCTCCGCCGCGAGGAATCACCAAATCAATATAATTATTCAATTTCAATAATACATCCACAGCTTGCCTGTCAGTAGTTGTAACCATATTGATTAAATTCTGCGGAACTCCATATTTCTTTATTGCTCCCTTGAGGAGCTGATATATTGCAAGATTAGAATTTAAGGCTTCGCTGCCTCCTCTTAAGATTACGCTGTTGCAGGACTTAAAACAAAGCCCGATGCAGTCAGAGGTAACATTAGGACGGGATTCATAAATAATCGCAATTACACCGATAGGCACCCGCACCTTATGTATCCAGAGACCGTTGGGCCTGCGCCAGGCTTTGATAACCTCTCCTACAGGGTCATTTAATTTGCTTATCTCAACCAGCGAATCAGACATCTCTTTTATTCTTTTGGCTCCAAGAGTAAGCCTATCTATAAAGGCGCTGGATAATTTTGCGGCAGCTGCTTTGGCAATATCTTTTTTATTGGCTCTAATGATAGAGTCTTTTTTGCTAATTAAAGCCAAAGCCATACCTTTAAGGGCTTTGTTCTTCGTTGCCGAAGATACGGTCAGCATAAATCTTGATGCATCTTGTGCGCTCTTTGCTATATTGGTAAGTTCTTTTTTAAGATTCATAACACTGCCCTCTGTAGGGACAGTCCCTACAGGATAACTATATTATCGCGGTGAATTACTTCTTTGTCGTAGTGGCTGCCCTTAACTTTATCCAATTGTTTGCTCGAAAGGCCAACTTTACCCCTGGCAAATTCATAATCCTCTTCATCTACCACACTGACAATATCGCCTATATCAAAATCGCCTTCAAGGCCTGTAACGCCTACCGAAAGCAAACTCTTCTTATTCGAAAGGGCTCTTCTTGCTCCGTCATCCACTAAAATCTTTCCTTTTGGTTTTGTGCCAAAGGCGATCCAGCGTTCTCTTGCCGCCAGGCCTTTTTTGGGAAAGAATAAAGTTCCGTATTTTTCGGGTTCCTTTATTACCGATAAAATTATACCCTTTGTCCGGCCGTTAGCAATAACACAAGGAATTCCCGAATCCATGGATATTTTTGCTGCCTCAATTTTTGTGAGCATCCCGCCTACGCAAGTTTTTTTATTCGTCGGACAAGCGAGTGCTTTTATTTGAGGCGTAATTTCATCTATTACTCTGATAACTTTCTTATCTTTATCAAGAAGCCCATCGACGTCCGAAAGAATGAGCAAAAGGTCGGCACCGATAAGGCTGGATACCAACGCTGACAGCCGGTCATTATCTCCAAACTTAATTTCGTCGGTAGACACCGTATCATTTTCATTAATTATCGGGATACTGCCTAGTTTTAACAGTGTAAGTATGGTATTCTTGGCATTTAAATAACGTTTACGGTCATTAAAATCTTCCCAGGTTAAAAGTATCTGGCCGCAATTTATTTTATTATATCCGAATGCCCGGCTATAACTATCCATTAAAACATTTTGACCGAGGGAAGCAGCAGCCTGAAGATACGATAATTCTTTGGGGCGGGATTTTAATCCTAAGACACGCATACCTAAAGCAATCGCACCCGAGGAGACTATAAGGACTTCCTTATTCAGGCGAATTAAGTTGCTAATCTGGCCAACAATATGATTAAAAATACTCTGGTCAAAACCTCTTTCGTCAGAACAAAAAAGGCTGCTGCCTATCTTTACCACAATTCTCTTATAATCTTTTTCTAATTGCTCCAATTAACTCCTCCAGGCCTTCTTTTCTTAATGCCGATATAGGATAAACCTTCTTTTTTATTGCCTTCTTGAATCTTTCCAGATTCTGACTTGCGCATCCTAAGTCCATTTTGTTAGCCGCGATGAGCTGCGATTTTTTACAAACTTCTTTACTGTAATTTCTTAATTCTTTATTGATGGTTCTGTAATCTTCTATAGGGTCTCTTGCCTCAGAACCGGACATATCAATAAGGTGCAGGAGAATCTTTGTGCGTTCGATATGTCTTAAGAACTTATCCCCTAAGCCCTTTCCAAGGGAAGAGCCTTCAATCAACCCCGGGATGTCTGCGATAACAAAAGAACTGTCTTGCCCGGTTACAACTCCTAATACAGGAGACTTTGTCGTAAAAGGATAAGCAGCAATCTTAGGATGCGCATGGGAAATATTAGAAATCAACGTAGATTTCCCTACATTCGGAAAACCTACCACTCCCACATCTGCAATGAGTTTTAAATCTAAAATTAATTCTTTTTCTTCGCCTGGCGAGCCATCCGTTGCAATTTTGCCATGTTGATTACCTGAACCTCCACGACCGCCATAAGCTACAATAACTTCTTCTTGATCTTTATCTAAATCGCGCAGGGCGCAGGCCGTCTTTGCGTCTTTAATGACTGTACCGCAAGGTACGCGTATAATAACGGAAAGCGAGCCTTTACCTTTTTTGTTTTTACTTGAACCATTACCGCCTTTTAAACCAAAGAAATGCCTGTTATACTGAAAATCTAATAGGGTATGCAGGTTCCTGTCTGCCCTAATAACGATATCAGACCCCTTGCCGCCCTTGCCTCCGTCGGGAATTCCTCTTCGGGTATATTTATCGCGGTAG
>JAGUUJ010000032.1 GCA_020063525.1 Candidatus Omnitrophota bacterium | reverse complement strand
TGAGAAAGCTAAATCGCCTATAGTTATATTTATTATTTTAATACTGGTTTCTTTATCTTTTGCGGGCACGGGGTTTTTTCTTTTACAAAAAGAAAAAACTAAGAATTCAAGCCTTCAAGAAGAATTAGATAGTCTAAAGATAAAACATAACGCGGCAGAGATAAGACTGGAAGAATATAAAAAGACAATCTCTCAGTTAGACCTTAAACTCAAAGATGCCCAAACTAACATTGATACATTAAGTAGCACTTTAGGGCAAGAGACAAAAGCAAAACAGGAAGCATTGGACCAGGTGCAGCAGTTAAAGACGGACCTTGCGCAACAGAAAGGGTTAAGGGCTGATTTAGAGACAAAACTTGAGCAGACGCAAAAGAATACAGAAAGAGCTCAGGTGCAGTTAAAAGAAATAGAATCTAAGAAGGCAGAGTTAGAGGCAAAAATAAAGGATTTAGAGGCACAAGGTCAACAAACGCAATCTCAACAACAGGCCCAAGCTCAAGGCGTGGAATTGGGTACGATTGTAGTTGGACCAGAAGGTAGAGAGGGTAAAGTATTGGTAGTAAATAAAGATTATAATTTTGCAGTAATAAATTTAGGTAGTAAAGACGGTGTAAACGCAGGCGATGTATTTGCTCTTTACCATAATAATAAATACATAGGTGATATTAAGGTAGAAAAAATTCACGAATCTATGTCCGCAGCAGATTTTACGTCGGCATCCACAAAAGACGCAGTTAGTGAAGGAGATAGGGTCGTGCAGAAGGCTAAATGAGGTTTTTTCCAGTCAAGCGCGCCTCATGCGTTAAAGGAGAAATCCTTCTTTTAGGTGATAAGTCTATAGCCTGCCGTTCAATAATCATAAGTGCTATAAGTTGCGGTAAAACCACAGTTGAAAATTTCCCTCCCAATAAAGACTGCCTCTGGACAATAAAAACTTTCAAGAACTTAGGAATAAAAATAACACAAAATCAAAAGGTTAAAACAATTACTGTGTTTGGTAATGGGCTTTGTGGCCTGAACAAGCCCAAAGGCCCTATTTTTGTGGGTGATTCTGGCACTACTTTGCGGCTTACATTAGGTGTTTTGGCAGGACAAAATTTCGCCGTTACTTTAACTGCCGGTAAATCTCTTTCTGGAAGGCCTATGCTACGCGTAACCGCACCCTTAAGGATGATGGGTGTAGAAATTTCCGCACGCCGCACACCTAAAACCAAAAACCTAACACCTAATACCAAATTTGAAGAGTATCCACCTATTACAATTAGAGGAGGTAATCTTAAGCCTATTACTTACAGGATGCCGGTTGCTTCTGCGCAGGTAAAGTCAGCTATATTGTTAGCTGGCCTTTATGCCAAAGGCAAAACTCGCGTTATAGAGCCGGTCAAAACGCGCGATCACACTGAACGCATGTTAAGATTGTTTAGAGCAGGCATAAAAGTTAATGAGAATACAATAGTTATAAAAGGAAAAAAAGAATTGGTTTCCCCTGGTAGAATCCTCATACCCGGAGATATATCTTCAGCAAGTTTTTTTATAGTTTTAGCAACCATACTGCCGGGTTCGCGAATCTTGATAAAAAATGTAAACCTGAATCCTAGCCGTACAGGCATAATTAAAGTCTTAAAAAGGATGGGTGCAGATATTCGAATTACCAATTACCAATTACCAATTACCAATTACGAACCCATAGGCGATATCATTATAAAAAGTAGTAAACTAAAGAGCACAATCATTAAGAAAGAAGAGATACCTTCTTTGATAGACGAGTTGCCTATTTTGATGGTGGCAGCATGTTTTGCCAAAGGTGAAAGCGTATTTGAAGGGGTTGGTGAATTGCGCATAAAAGAAACAGACAGGATAAGATCGATGTCAGAAAATCTAAAGAAAATGGGAGCTGATATCAGGGTTCTTTCCGCCACAAGTCGTGGCGCCCGCCTGCCGGACGGGCAGGGATCCGCCAAGTTCGCCACAAAGAACGGCGAATCCGCCAAGCATTTTGGCGGAAACTTTGGCGGAAAAACTGCCAGATTAGAAAAGATTATAATTCAAGGAGGAAGAACCATTATAGGCGCCACGGTCAAGAGCTTTGGAGACCATCGCACTGCGATGAGTATGGTTGTGGCCGGCCTGGCGGCTGAAGGTAAGACCCGTATAGATAATATTTCCTGTATAAATAAATCCTTCCCTAATTTCTTAAGCCTTTTAAAGACCATTATTCAATAAATTTCATTAAAGATTGATTTAAATTTTTATTTGACAAGGACTTTAATCTCTGATAAAATCTTTCTACTTAACTTAGAAGGAGAAAAATATGGCAAAATTTAAAGAGATATTGAAAAAAACAATCAATTATATCCTCGGTTTATTTTCTAATGATATGGGTGTTGACTTAGGTACTGCCACGACTCTTGTGTACGTTAAGGGTGAAGGGGTTGTACTTTGTGAGCCTTCGGTTGTGGCTATTGAAAGGGGAACCTCTCATGTCTTGGCAGTAGGCGAAGAAGCCAAGCGTATGCTTGGCCGCACACCAGGTAACATTGTGGCTATCAGGCCCATGAAAGACGGCGTTATTGCTGATTTTGAGATAACAGAGGCGATGTTAAGGTAT
>JAGUUJ010000008.1 GCA_020063525.1 Candidatus Omnitrophota bacterium | reverse complement strand
TGGTCGGGGGAGTGAGACTTGAACTCACGACCTCTTGAACCCCATTCAAGCGCTCTACCAAACTGAGCCATCCCCCGTTTTGCAATCTATTAGTTATCGGCAAAACGGTACCGCCATCTCTTACTTGCTTAGCGGTACCTGCTTCAAAATACCCTTATTCTTCTTTTTTTGCACGCGTCATCAAATCACGAACTGCTCTCTCAGGAGATTTATTTTTATAAAGAACGCTGTAAACTTCTTCCGTTATAGGCATATCCACTTTATATTTCAGACTCAATGCGTATGCTGATTGCGTAGTAGGAACACCTTCTGCTACCATTTGCATATGGGCTCTTATTTGTTTCAAAGTTTTCCCTTTGCCGATCTGTTCACCTACATACCTATTGCGGCTATAAGGGCTAATGCAGGTAGTGACTAAATCACCCAAACCGCTTATCCCGCTAAAAGTCCTCGACCGAGCACCCATAGCATAGCCTAACCTTGAAATCTCGACGAGTCCGCGCGATAAAATAGCTGCCTTTGTATTCGTGCCAAAACCTAAACCATCAGATATACCGCAAGCAATAGCAATGATATTCTTAAGGCTACCTCCTAATTCTACACCAATAACATCTTCATTTGTATAAATTCTAAACCGCTCATTCATAAAAATGCCTTGCAGATATTTTCTTAAATTCTTATCATAAGAAGCGATTACCGCAGTCGTAGGTATCTCTTTAGCTACTTCGTGGGCAATGGTTGGTCCGGAAAGAACTGCTAATCTTACGTTACCCATTACGCTATGTATTACCTCGGACATCCTTTTCAGGGAAGCTGTCTCTATTCCTTTAATCACGCTTAAATATATAGCGTCTCTGGAGAAATTCAATTGCTTAACCCTTTTTAGGACCCTACGCAGATATTGCGAAGGAATGGCAAAAATTATTAATTCCTTATCATAGATTACATCCTTTAAGCTTGAGGTGATTTCTATATCTTTGGGTATTTTAATTTGCGGTAAAAATTTGGTATTTATCCTTTTTTTATCTAAATAAGAAACGTAATCTGGAAAAGCACCCCAAAGGCTGACCTTAAAACCTTTATGATGCAATAAAATTGCCAATGTTGTACCCCAGCCACCATCACCTAATATAGAAATGTCAAGCTTCTGCATTATTATTTTTTCCCCCTTCAAGCTGTTGCTCTATAAAATGAAACCTTGGATAGATATTGGTTGAATTCTTTTCTTCGCGCGTGATAAATTGAACTCCAACATTGTAAGTGTCATCATTTCTTTGTTCTATTCTCACTACTTTACCAATAATACCGTTTTGATAAATCAGGCTTCTTCTTTCTATCTCCTCAAAAAGATCTAACGTGCTCCTATCGAAAGAAAGCCATAGGATATCATCTTTATTCACTCTGTCTTTTATATTGCAAAGCAGGCCCGATTGACTTATATCTGCAGTATAACCTTGGAGCAATTTATTAATAGTCTCCTCCCTGCATACTTTATAGGCAAGGGGTATCGTGTAATCCAACCTCATAAAATTACGTCTTTCCTCACCCTTGTATTCCATATCTATTATTTCACTCCTAAATTCTGCAACGAAGAAGGATTAGGCTTATTTGTCCTAATCTTCGCTAACTCCCAACTGTAATCATAAAGGTGCAAGCCTTTGCTGACAGCGATAATCTCGCCGTCACGGACACCAATTTCTTCTGCCATATATTGCTTTACTAACTGTAAGCCGCCTAAATTAGAGGGAAACCCGCCCCATAAATCCCAAGAACGAAAATATAAAATAAAATGGAGTTTTCCATAACGCACCCTTGTATCTATAAGCCGCAAGCATGGCGGATCAGCTAACTTTATATCCGAAGGCATGCCAATCTCCATTATCGCCTGGTTAGTGCCGGATCCCTGCTTTTTATAAATCTTTATCACTTCATCTATCTGATTTACGTTCAAAGGCATCTCTTTAACCATTTCTTTACCGTCAATATTCTGTTTTACTTTTACTTTAGGCTCGACCAACCTCTCTCCATAAGTATAATCCTCTGTCTCTGTCTTTGTGCCGGTAATAAGATAACTCAAATAACCCTGAATGTAATCCATATCTGTAGGCACCGGGATACTCATTCCTTCCGGAATTATGGGAATAATTTGATGCGCTGGTTTCTTAGTCCTTACCACTACAAAATCGAACTCCAGGCGTTTCCGCCCTTCGTAACTGCCTCGGGTTATGGTATAGACATGCCCTTTATCCAGTATCTGAGATAGACACTGAAACCACGCATCATCCAAATCAAAGGCGTCAATAAATACAGGTTCTAAGAATTCTCTTTCTGACATAACCTTTTGGAGCGGGCAACGGGACTCGAACCCGTGTAGGTAGCTTGGAAGGCTACTGCACTTCCTCTGTGCTATGCCCGCGTTATATGGTGGGCAGGGAAGGATTCGAACCTTCGAAGCGCAAGCGCAACAGATTTCAAG
>JAGUUJ010000084.1 GCA_020063525.1 Candidatus Omnitrophota bacterium | reverse complement strand
TCATGCGCAGTTAATTTATAAAGTTCCATTTTTTACACCTATAACCTGACACCCATAACCTGACACCTATTATTCAATCACCTTCGGTACGCTAAAAAATTTACCTTGTCTCTGGGGAGCATTCTCCAGCGCCTGAGCAGAAGATAAAGATTCGCCAGGTTTGTCATCTCTTAAGACATTATTAAGAGGCAGAATATGGCTTGTAGGGGCAATGTCTTTTATATCTACTTTCTTTAATTTATCAATAAAGCCTAAAATCTCCTGGAGCTGCTGGGATAGTTTTTCTAACTCTTTTGGTTTTAAGTCAATACGCGCCAGATGCGCCACATACTTAACTGTATCTTGGGTTATCGCCATATTTATCCTCCTAAACAATTAGTTTTTTAATCATAACATCCTTTACCTAAAAAGTCAAACACATAAATAGGAACAGGTCCCCTATTTAAATTTTTTATGGACAAATGCCTTAAAATATGTAAAATAGTTGAGTTAATAGACAAGAGGAAGCTATGCTTAATAATCTCAAAAATAGAAAACCAGAATACTATCTTAACGCAAAAAATAAAGAATTCATTATCGAAAACTACAACCTGGCTAAGCCATTTGCCAATTTTTTCCCTGGAATCGCGGGTAAATACGGAATACCGATGTGGGTCTTCTATGTTAACCGCGGCCAGGGCATCGCCAGTTTCGGCACAAAAGACAAAGACCACGCTATACTAGAATTCTTTCCCGCAAACAAGGCCTGGCAATTAGTGTCTTTGCAGGGATTCCGCACCTTTATCAAATTATCTGCCGGCAAAAAGTTTATTCTATACGAACCATTCCATAATGATTTTACTAATTTAGGGTACAATCTCACCAACCTTATGCGTATTACATCCTATGGCTTAACCCTCCAAGAAAATAATTTATCATTAGGCCTTGGCGTCGAGGTAGAATATTTTACCATACCCAATGATTCCTACTCTGCCCTGGCAAGAATTGTAACTGTTAAAAACTTAAATACTAAGACAAAAAGAATCCAGCTGATAGACGGCCTGCCGCAAATCGTCCCCTTCGGAACGAGTAACTTATTCTTAAAGAAATTGGGGCGCACTGTTGAGGCGTGGATGAACGTAGAAAATCTTGATAAAAATGTCCCCTTCTATAAATTAGATGTTGACCCCACTGACAGGCCGGAGGTAATACATATAAAAGAAGGCAACTTCTATTTAGGGTTTCATTATGAACGGGGAAAAACAAAAATTATAAAACCCATAGTTGACCCTCAATCGATATTTGGGCCGGTTACTGATTTTTCTTGCCCAGTCGAGTTTTTAGCCCAGAGAAATTTCATCCTGCCGGATAACAAACTAACCAAAAATAAAACGCCGTCCGGCATGATACTCTTGAATTCTGAATTGGGTAAAAATTGCGCTCAAAAGATTTATTCCCTCATCGGCTATATGCGAAGCATTGACATATTAAACTCCTCAATCCCCAGGATTGTTAGACCAGAATATATACTTCAGAAAAAAGAAGAAAATAAAAGAATTATCGAAGAGTTGCAGGCTGATATAACTACTGCCAGCAGCTCTGAAGAATTTAATCTGTACGCGGCTCAGACGTATTTGGATAACATTATGCGGGGCGGCTACCCCGTAATATTTAAATCAGGCTCGTCCAGTCCGGTATTCTATTTATATGCAAGAAAACACGGCGACTTAGAAAGAGACTATAATAAATTCCAGCTCCAGCCTACTTATTTTTCTCAGGGCAACGGCAATTACCGCGATATGAACCAGAATCGCAGATGTGACATCTGGTTTAACCCTGACATAAAAGATGAAAATATAATTACTTTCTTAAATCTAGTTCAAACGGACGGTTTTAACCCTTTAGTAATCAAAGGGTTGAGCTTTACGCTCAAAAATGAAGAAGATTTTAAACTAGCGTTAAATGATTTGGTGGAAGAAAAAGATACCGCAGCGCTCGCATCGTTCTTAGATAAACCGTTTACTCCCGGCGATGCAATACTCTTCATCAAAGAAAATAGAATTAAGATGAAGGCCTCTTTCGACGAATTCTTAGATTTACTCTTATCGCACTCGCAGGCAAACCAGGAAGCAGAACACGGCGAGGGCTTCTGGACAGACCACTGGACCTATAATCTTGATTTGTTAGATAGCTATTTGAATGTTTATCCGGAAAAACTAAAAGAAATAATCTTTGAAAAGCGGGCCTTTACTTTTTACGATAATACCGAGTGCGTAAAGCCAAGGTCAGAAAAATACCTGCTTAAGGACGGTAAGGTAATGCAATTGCATTCAGTTGCGCCTTGTAATGCCAAAAGAGAAATGCTCAGAAAAAGAACAACCCAGCCTCACGTCGTAAGAATGCAATATGGTCAAGGCGGAATCTACCAAACTACGCTCATAAATAAATTATTATGCTTATTAGTGAATAAGCTCGCTTCATTGGACCCCTTTGGCTGCGGCATTGAAATGGAAGCAGATAAGCCTAATTGGTTTGACGCACTAAACGGCCTTCCCGGTTTGCTTGGTTCATCGCTGAATGAAACATTTGAACTTAAAAGGCTTACCCTCTTTATCAAAGAAACAATAGAAAAAACAGGGATGGGAAAAATTTCAGTCACCGAAGAAATCCATAATTTTCTGGTTAACCTCGATAATCTAATCCGGGGGCATCTGAATAACTCTTCAGAAAAGAAAGATTATCAGTACTGGGATAAAAGTTACGCCATTAAAGAAGATTACCGGCTTAAAACAAGATTGGGCCTAAGCGGTAAAGAGCTGGATTTGGAAGCCGTCCAGCTGTTAAACTTCTTAAATAATTGCCTTAAGAAGTTAGACGCAGGAATTGATAAGGCGTGGGATACGAAAAAGAATATTTATTATGCTTATTTTATCAATGAAGTTATTGATTATACCCGGCAGGGAGCATCTATTAAGCCGGCTAAATTTGCTCAGATACGAGTCCCGTTCTTTTTAGAGCCCCAGGTGCACGCATTAAGATTAATCAAGAACAAGAATCAAGCTAAAGAGTTGTATGAAGCGACAAAGAAAAGCGCCCTATTCGATAAGAAACTTAAGATGTATAAAAGCACTTCTTCGTTAAAAAGCATGCCTGAGGAGATAGGCAGATGCCGCGTATTTACTCCTGGCTGGCTTGAACATGAATCTGTATGGCTACATATGGAATATAAATATTTACTGGAAATCTTAAGGAGCGGCCTTTACGATGAATTTTATGCGGAATTTAAGAATGTGCTTATCCCCTTCCAGAATCCTCAAAGATACGGACGCAGTATTTTAGAAAACTCATCATTCTTGGTCAGCAGCGCGTTTCCGGATAAGACCCTGCATGGCAATGGGTTTGTAGCAAGGCTTTCGGGTTCTACTGCGGAATTCTTACAGATATGGCTGATAATGAACCTGGGGCTTAAACCTTTTATCTTGAATTCTAAAGGCGAGCTTAACCTACAATTTAAACCAATTCTTAAAGGCTGGCTCTTTACCAAAAAAGATAAAGCTTATAGTTTTAATTTCTTAAGCAAAATCAGGGTAACTTATCATAACCCCAAAAGGAAAGACACTTTTGGAAAGAATGCAGCCAAGCCTATCAAGATAACCTTCCAAGGCAAAGACGGAAATCCCGTCGAAATACCTTCGAATACCATACCCTCGCCTTATGCTGAACAGATAAGAGCTTGCCAGATAAATCAAATCGATATATA
>JAGUUJ010000016.1 GCA_020063525.1 Candidatus Omnitrophota bacterium | reverse complement strand
AATAATCCCTCCGGAATCTTCCCCTATCAGTGTTTTGTATTTGCCTGTCTTGGGCAAAAGCTTCAGCCATTTGCGAGAACGAGGGTATCCACAATGCTCAGACCACTCTACTGAAAACATCGCCAGTTCTGTATCTGAAGGCTTGCGCTTTAAAATCTTCAAGATGTTCTGATATTCCTTATCGCTTAAACCAAGTGAATGATATACGTCTGGTTTCACCATGCTCTTTGCGTCTTTAGCCATTTAACTATTGACATAAATATAAAATAACCATCCTGGGCGCCAAGTTCTCTTTCTGAACTTCTTTCAGGATGCGGCATCATACCTAAAACATTTCCTTTCTTATTGACGATACCCGCGATATTATCTAATGCACCATTGGGATTAAATTGCTCGCTAACTTCTCCTGTAGCAGAACAATAACGGAATACTATCTGGTTATTATCTTTTAACTCCTTTAATCCAGCTGCATCAATATAATAATTGCCTTCATTATGTGCAATGGGTATCTTTAAAATCTGCTCTGCATTATATAAACTTGTAAACCTCGTATGATTATTCTCCGTCTTCACATAAACATACTTGCAAATAAAATGAAGGCCTCTGTTTCTAAGCATAACGCCGGGCAGAAGCCCTGCCTCAAGGAGTATTTGAAAACCATTACAAATTCCTATTACAGTGCCACCCTTTCTAGCGAAGCCAGCGATAGACTTCATTACCGGAGAGAATCTCGCTATAGCGCCTGTTCTCAGGTAGTCTCCGTAACTAAATCCTCCCGGCAATATCACACAGTCTAGGTCAGCAATGTCCGTATCCTTATGCCATATATACGCAACGGATTTCTTTAGAACATCCTTTATTACGTAAAAACAATCCCGATCGCAATTAGAACCAGGAAAAACTACGACTCCAAATTTCATTTATTCCTCTTTTATTTCAAAATGATAATCTTCTATTATGGGGTTAGCGAGTAACTTCTTACACATCTCGTTAATTTCCTGTTCTGCTCTTTTTTTATCTTTGAAATTTAGTTTAATAACTACTAATTTTCCAATGCGAACGTTCGCTAAATCTTTATAACCCAATGATTCTAAGGCGTGCTTAATAGTTATACCCTGAGGGTCAGCAACGGTTCTTTTTAAAGTGATATTAATTTCTGCTTTTAACATAGCTTCCTCCCTAAGCAGTTAGATTTAAGACTCATATGTTGAATAATAATAAGGAGTATGTGCCTGAAACTCTGCAGCACAAGTATCTACCAGTTTGTAATCTGGCTTTATCCCTAACTCTGCACGCCATTTTCTTATAGTGTCTTCGCTTTGGTTTAAAAAACGGGCGAGCTGTAAATCTGAAAAGCCGAATTCTTTTGCTTCCTTGAGTAAACCAATTGAACTTTTTTCTTGGTTTAATTTCAATTCTGACTTTATTTGTTCTTCTAGTTCAACAATCTGCCGAATATTTTCCAAAAACCAAGGGTCAATCCAGGTCAGCTGATAAATCTCTTTTATACTACATCCTTCTTTGAGGGCATGCTTAATATAAAGAATTCTTAAGGCATTAGGAATTCTTAAATAATTTTTTAATTCATCATCGTTTGGTGAATATTTTAAATCATCCAAACCGGCAAGGCCTATTTCCAATGATCGCAGCGCCTTCTGCAGGGCTTCTTTAAAGGTCCGACCAATAGCCATGACTTCACCCACAGATTTCATAGAGACGGTTAAGGTAGGATCAGCGGAAGGGAACTTCTCAAAAGTAAAACGGGGAATTTTTACTACACAGTAATCAATAGTGGGTTCAAAACAAGCAGGAGTCTTTTTGGTGATGTCATTAGAAATTTCATCCAAGGTATAACCTACAGCTAATTTTGCTGCAATTTTAGCAATAGGAAAACCCGTTGCCTTAGAGGCTAATGCAGAACTCCTTGAGACACGAGGGTTCATCTCGATGATAACCATTCTTCCAGTCTCAGGATGAACAGCAAACTGGATATTAGAACCACCAGTTTCTACGCCAATCTCTCTGATACAGGCGATTGCTGCATCTCTCATCTTTTGATATTCTTTATCCGTTAATGTTTGGATAGGTGCTACAGTGATACTATCTCCGGTATGGATTCCCATGGGGTCAAAATTCTCAATAGAACAAATGATAACCACATTATCCTTTAAATCGCGCATTACCTCTAATTCAAATTCCTTCCAGCCAATCACTGATTCTTCAATAAGAATCTCACTAATCATGCTAGACTCAAGGCCATGTTTAGCCAATGGTCTAAACTCCTCTATATTATAAGCCACACTACCACCTGTTCCTCCTAAGGTAAAACTTGGCCTAATGATTACCGGAAATCCTATAATTTTGGCCACTTCACAGGCTTCTTTTAAATTATAGGCTCTATCGCTTTTCGGGAGGTCTAAACCAATTTTTGTCATCGCCTCTTTAAATAATTGCCTATCTTCGCCTTTTTTTATCGCCTTTATATTGGCACCGATAGTCTCAACCTTATATTTCTTTAATATGCCTTTCCCCGCTAATCCCACCGCAGTGTTTAAAGCAGTCTGGCCTCCTAATGTCGGCAACAATGCCTCTGGCCTTTCTTTGGCAATAATTTTAGCTATTGTTTCTACAGTTATCGGTTCAACGTATGTACTATCCGCCATCTCTGGATCAGTCATAATAGTGGCGGGATTTGAATTCACCAAAATTATCTTGTAACCTTCCTGTTTTAAAACCTTGCAGGCCTGAGTTCCGGAATAGTCAAATTCACAGGCCTGGCTGATAATAATTGGGCCTGAGCCAATGATTAAAATCTTTTTTATATCAGTTCTCTTAGGCATATTTTTTCATCATCTTAATAAACTCCCCAAACAAATACTCGGCATCATGCGGACCCGCGGAAGCTTCTGGATGAAATTGCACGGAAAATATGAGTAATTTTTTATGCCGCATTCCCTCTAAGGTCTGATCATTAAGATTTATATGGGTGATTTCTATTTCTTTCTTATTCAAGGAATCTATATCTACGCAGAAACCATGGTTCTGAACCGTAATAGAAACTTTCCCTGTCTTTAAATCTTTAACCGGATGATTTGCTCCGTGATGACCGAATTTCAGCTTATAAGTCCTGCCGCCTAAAGCCAGGCCTAACATCTGATGCCCCAGACAGATACCAAATATAGGTAACTTTCCTATCAACGCCCGCGTTGTTTCTATAACATACTTTACTGCTTCCGGATCTCCTGGACCGTTAGAAAGCAATAATCCATCTGGCTTCATCTTTAAAATCTCGCTAGCTCCTGTTTCTGCAGGCATAACTACAACCTCACATCTATTTTCCAGAAGTTTTCTTAAAATATTATATTTTACTCCGCAATCAAGGACTACGACTTTATGACCTTTTGTCTTAATTTTTGACCAAACATATATCTTGTCACTGGAGACTTCTTTAACCAAATCAATACCGATTAAACCCTGTGAATCTCTGGCCTTCTGCACTAAACTTTTTTCATCCAAATCCTCGGTAGATAAAACCGCTTTCATTGCTCCGGCTTCTCGGATATGCAGGGTAAGGGCGCGTGTATCTATTCCCTCGATACCTAAGATATTATTTTCCTTGAGATACTCCTCTAATGTTTTTTGTGCCCGCCAATTACTTGCTATCCTACTGTATTCCTTGACCACAAAACCTTCCACAAAAGGTTTGCGCGATTCTACGTCTTCTGAATTTATCCCGTAGTTGCCAATCAAAGGATAGGTCATGGTTACAATCTGGCCTTTATAGGAGGGATCAGTAAGAATCTCCTGATAGCCAGTCATACTGGTATTAAAAACTACTTCGCCGCATCTTTCGCCGCTTGCGCCAAAAGATTCACCTCTAAATATCGTTCCATCTTCTAAAGCTAATATTGCATTCATTTTTAAGTGATAGCTAACCTTTCAGTTTCTGTATTTCTAAAGCAGCTTTGATAAATCCCCTAAACAACGGATGTGCATTATTTGGTTTGGATTTAAATTCGGGGTGAAACTGCACGGCAATAAAATATGGGTGGTTTTTCAGTTCAATTATCTCTACTAAATTCCTTTTCGGATATATGCCGCAAAATTTCATACCTTTTCTCTCTAATAATTTTTTATATTTATTGTTAAACTCATATCTATGGCGGTGCCTCTCTTGAATCAATACTTTGCCATATACTCTAAATGCCAAAGTATTCTTTTTAATCTTACAGGGGTATGCACCCAAACGCATAGTGCCTCCTAAATCCTTAACCTTCTTCTGCTCTGCTAATAAACTAATTACCGGATATTTTGTCTGGGGTTTAAACTCCGTAGAATTCGCTCCTTTTAAACCGCAGACATCCCTAGCAAATTCAACTACTGCACACTGCATACCTAAACACAACCCCAAAAAAGGAATCTTATTTTCCCGGGCAAATTTAATGGCTTTTATTTTCCCCTCAATTCCACGATAGCCAAAACCGCCAGGTACTAGAATTCCGAAAATATTCTTTAAAAGTTTAGTGGGGTTTCTTTTTTCAATGTCTTCAGAATCAATTTTCTCAATCTCTACCCTCGTATCATTAGCAATTCCAGCATGTATCAATGCCTCATATATGGATTTATAGGCATCCTGTAAGGTAATATATTTACCCACTATGGTGATCTTAACCTTATTTTTAGGATTAAGCACCCTTTCTACTACGTTTTTCTCCCAATCCTTTAAATCCGAAAATTTACAGATTAACTTAAAATGGCTTAAAATTATTTCATCCAGAATTTGATTTTTGAATACCAGGGGTATCTGGTAAATCGATTCTACATCCCTAGCTTCAATAACTGCCTCTTTTCTTACATTACAGAATAAGGATATTTTTTCTTTTACCTCTTCTGATAAAGGTTTCTCTGTGCGGCAGATGAGGACATCGGGTTGGATTCCGATTTCGCGTAGCGTCCCTACGCTGTGTTGAGTAGGCTTGGTCTTTATCTCATCTGCCACTTTTATATAAGGAATTAGCGTAACATGTATATAAAGTACGTTATCATATCCTATATCTAATCTAAATTGCCTTGCCGCTTCCAAAAAAGGTAAACTCTCGATATCACCTACTGTGCCGCCAATCTCAACGATAACCACAGAGGCTTTAGAGACCTCAGCGGCCTTCTTAACTCTTTCTTTTATCTCGTTAGTAATGTGAGGGATAACCTGGATGGTCTTACCTAAGTAATCGCCGCGCCTTTCTTTAGCAATCACGGCATTGTAAACCTGACCAGTAGTTACGTTATTGAATTTGGTAGTCTTAGCATGGGTAAATCTTTCATAATGACCTAAGTCTAAATCTGTCTCTGCCCCATCTTCGGTAACATA
Organism: Candidatus Omnitrophota bacterium; assembly: GCA_020063525.1. GTDB lineage: Bacteria > Omnitrophota > Gorgyraeia > Gygaellales > Profunditerraquicolaceae > UBA1562. The sequence continues at coordinate 5,556 of JAGUUJ010000016.1, read as the reverse complement.
AACCTCCCCATGCTGATAAGGGTTCATCGTGCCGGGGTCAACATTAATATAAGGATCAAGTTTCATAAGAGTGACTTTTAATCCTCGAGATTCCAGAATCTTGCCGATTGAAGCAGATGTAATCCCCTTACCTAGGCTTGATATAACGCCACCGGTTACAAATATGTATTTTGTCATCGTAAATCCTTATCCCGCACTTTTTCAAAGTGCGGGATTAATTCGTGCATATAACTTATGTCGGCTATTGCCTCCGTAAGTTATGCACTCATTAAAAAAGGCGTTTTCAGAGCCGATAGTTCGGCCTCAAAACGCCTTTGTTTAATTTAGGTAAGTTCTTACTTTGAACTACCATTTATTAATATACCATATCTATAGAAGATGTCAACCCTTCGGAATACGCGGATTCCTCAGGGTTGATGGTGAGCGCAGTCGAACCGTCAATTTTTAAGACTAGCCAGCTTTACATCTTCGGCAAATAGGTTCCTCCCATTAAATATTTATCAATATAGTGGGCTGCCTTTCTTCCTTCAGAGATCGCCCACACGATTAAAGACTGGCCTCTGTGCATATCTCCGGCAGAAAATATTCCTAAAACCTTCGTCATATAACTATCATCGGTTTTTATATTTCCTTTGGTATCAAGTTCTAAGTCTAAATCTTTGACTAAGCCGTTGTGTTCAGGGTGCAGAAACCCTAAGGCTAAAATAACCAAATCTGCTTCAATTTCAAATTCTCTGTCGGCTCTTTCTTGCGTGACTCTTGAGCAAAGAAGTTTTTTTACCTCACCGTTTCTGCCGCTAAATTTTTTGGTGGAGACTGACCACTCCCTTATCCCGCCTTCTTCATGGCTAGCGGCGGTTTTACAAAGTAAAGGATATTTTGGCCAGGGATAATCTGGTGTTCGACATTCTGGCGGCTTAGCTAAAAGCTCTATCTGCACCACGCATTTTGCGCCTTGGCGGTGCGCTGTTCCCACGCAATCCGCGCCCGTATCCCCTCCACCGATGACCACCACTTTTTTATCCTTCGCATCGATTAATTTATCCACTGCTATTTTTTCGCCACTCACCCTTTTATTTGCCTGAATTAAATAATCTAAAGCAAAATGAATTCCTTTTAATTCCCTGCCTTCAATCTTTAAATCTCTGGGCACGCGTGAACCGGTGGCGAGACAGATGGCAGCAAAATCCTTGCTTAATTTTTCTACTTTATAATCCACGCCCACAAACATTTCGCTTACAAAGACAATTCCTTCCTTCTTGAGAATCTCCAGGCGGCGATCAAGAATCTGTTTCTGGAGTTTAAAATCAGGGATCCCGTAGCGTAACATCCCGCCGATTTGCTCATCCTTCTCAAAAACTACAACCAAATGCCCGGCTTGATTTAACTGGTCAGCACAAGCTAAGCCTGCAGGTCCCGAACCGATAATGGCGATTTCTTTACCCGTGCGTTTCTTGGGCGGCTGAGGTTTAATCAGGCCGGCACCAAACGCGTATTCAACAATATTTAATTCATTCTCCAGAGTTGTTACCGGATCATCATTAATTCCTAAAACACAGGCATATTCGCAGAGCGCCGGGCACAACCTCCCGGTAATCTCCGGAAAGTTATTCGTTGCATCAAGTAATTGAAATGCCTTCTGCCACTGGCCACGAAAAACCAAATCATTCCACTCCGGAATATAATTACCAATTGGGCAGCCCCAATGGCAGAAAGGTGTACCGCAATCCATACACCGTCCGGCCTGCTCTTCGGAATCTTTATCATTACGCAAGAGCATTACTTCCTGATAATCCTTTATCCGCTCGCAAACTGGCCGGTATTTTTCCGCTTGTCTTTTTACTTTTAAAAAACCTCTGATATCACCCATCTAAAACCTCAGTTAACTCTAATTCCTCTTTTGCTTCTTTCATTTCTAAACCCCGTTTATATTCACGAGGCATAACCTTGATAAATTTCTTAATCTCCCGCGCAAAATTATCCAGAATTTTTCCAGCAACTTGACTTTGAGTGTACCGATAGTGATTCCGCAATAGATTATAAACAATCTTTACATCATCTACCGAGACCCCTTCCAGTTCTACCATCTCTAAATTACATCTTTCTTTAAAACTCTTATCTATATCGTAAATGTAAGCAATGCCACCAGACATACCCGCGGCAAAGTTCCTGCCGGTCGCACCTATTACCACCACCCTCCCTCCGGTCATATATTCGCAACCGTGATCACCTACGCCTTCTACTACCGCCAATAAACCGGAATTGCGGATGCAGAATCTTTCTCCGGCTACGCCACGGATATAGGCTTCGCCCGAGATCGCGCCATAAAAAGTAGTGTTGCCAATAATAATATTTTCTTCGGCTTTATAATCGGCTTCTCGGTCAGGATAAATAATGATTTTGCCTCCGGAGATTCCTTTTCCTACGTAGTCATTCGCCATCCCTTGTAATTCAAAAGTGACGCCTTTGGCTAACCACGCCCCAAAACTTTGCCCAGCAACTCCCTTAAATTTAAAGTGGATAGTATCCTCAGCTAAACCTTCCTCTCCGTAGATCTTACAGACCTCACCGCTCAACATTGCTCCAGTGGCGCGATTTGTGTTTTCAATAGGTAACGCCATACACACTGGCTCTCTTTTTTCTAAAGCATCTTTAGCTAAAGCAATTAGTTTTAAATCTAAAACTTCATCTATCCTGCGATCCTGTTTAATTAGACAACGGGTTTCTACGCCTTTGGATACTTCTGGCTGATAGAGAATTTTGGAAAAATCAATTCCTTTGGCTTTCCAGGGTAAAATTTCTGAATTTAGCTCTAAAACTTGAGTCCGGCCAACCATATCATCTACAGATCTTATGCCTAAACTGGCCATAATTTCGCGCAATTCCTGCGCCACAAAGCGAAAATAATTAATAATATATTCAGGCCGACCGTGGAATCTTTGACATAAAGTTTCATCCTGCGTAGCAATACCTACAGAGCAGTTATTCAGATGACAGTGCCGCAGCATCACGCAACCTAAAACAATTAAAACCGAAGTAGCAAAACCAAATTCTTCTGCTCCCAGTAAAGCAGCAATCGCGACATCGCGGCCAGTGCGTATCTGACCATCAGTTGCTAAGCGCACCCTGCTCCTTAAATCATTTAAAACTAAGGTCTGGTGGGTCTCGGAAAGCCCTAATTCCCAAGGAAGACCCGCGTGTTTAATCGAGCTTATTGGCGAGGCGCCGGTCCCTCCGTCTCCTCCCGAAATTAAAATCATATCAGCATGGCCTTTGGCTACTCCAGCAGCCACTGTTCCTACTCCGACTTCTGAAACGAGCTTCACGCTAATCCGCGCCTTAGGGTTAGTATTTTTTAAATCAAAAATCAGCTGCGCTAAGTCTTCAATCGAATAAATATCATGGTGCGGAGGGGGAGAAATCAAAGTTACACCCGGTGTGGTATAACGAGTACGAGCAATAGTTACGTTTACTTTATGGCCGGGAAGCTGACCTCCCTCACCAGGCTTTGCTCCCTGAGCGATTTTTATTTGTAACTCATCAGCATTAACCAGATAATTTGTAGTAACTCCAAACCGGCCAGATGCGACTTGTTTTACCGCGCTCCTGGAGGAATCGCCGTTAGGTAAAGGCAAAAATCGAGCCGGATCTTCTCCTCCTTCTCCGGTATTTGATCGTCCTCCTAATTTATTCATCGCGATAGCTATCGTCTCATGCGCTCCTTTGCTTATAGACCCAAAACTCATTGCTCCGGTAGCAAAACGCCTGACAATCTCTTCCACTGGCCCCACTTCTTCTATAGGTATAGAATGGGGTTTTTTAAACCTAAGCAGGCTGCGCAAGGTCGTCGGATTCTCTGCCTGGTCATTCACAAGTTGCGCAAATTCTTTATACCTTTGGTAATCATTTTTCCAGGCCGCATCTTGTAAAGCAGTAATGGTTTCGGGATTCCATAAATGGAACTCGCCGTCTTTTCTCCATTGATATATACCATCATTACCTAAATAGGGAGCCGCCAGAGCATCTTCTCGATAAGCCTCTTGGTGTCTTAAAATTGTCTCTTGCGCAATCATTTCAAAACCAATCCCGCTGATTCTAGAAACAGTCCCGCAAAAACACTTCTCGATAACTTCCTCATTTAATCCCAAGGCCTCAAAAATCTGCGCCCCGCGGTAGCTCTGTAGAGTAGAGATACCCATTTTAGAAAGAATCTTTAAGATGCCTTTTTCTACTGCTTTACGATAGTTTTTTAGCGCTACAAGTGCATCTTGTGGCAACTCTTTTTCCTGAACCAGGTATTCCACTGCGGCATAAGCCAGATACGGATTGATACAATCCGCACCATAACCGAATAAAAGCGCAAAGTGATGCGTTTCGCGCGGTTCGGCACTCTCTACAATAACCCCCACGCGGGTACGCAGAGCCTTTTGCACTAAATAATGGTGCACTGCACCCACAACTAAGAGTGCCGGAAGAGCACAATAGTCTTCATTTGCGCCGCGATCGCTTAAAATCACAAAAGCATAGCCTTGCTTAATCGCCAAAACCACTTGGCTACAAAGATTATCCAAGGTCTTCTGTAAATCCTTACCATCGGTTGCCCGAAAAAGAATAGAGATAGTTTTAGTTTTAAAACCATTCACCCGGATATGGCGGATTCTCTCCAGTTCCTCATTAGTGAGAATCGGCTTTTTTACCCGTAACTTATGGCAATGCTGGGGTGTTTCAGCTAAAAGATTTTCTTCTGAGCCGAGGTAAGTTTCTAAACTCATCACTAATTCCTCGCGAATAGGGTCGATTGCCGGATTAGTAACCTGCGCAAATAACTGTCGAAAGTAGTTATAAAGTAATTGCGGCCTTGCAGAGAGTACCGCATGCGGAGTATCATCTCCCATCGAACCAATGGGCTCACTAGCTTTCTCTGCCATGGGTTTAAGGATGAATTTTAAATCTTCGCGGGTATAACCAAAAGCCACCAGCTGCGGCAAAATATCTGACGCAGTTTCTTTTACTTCTGTTTTCGGTAAAGGAAGAGTCTCTAACTCTACCATCTTCTTCTGTATCCAGTTACCATAAGGTTTGGCAGAAAATATTATTTTCTTAATTTCTTCATCCTCGATAATCCGGCCAGCTTGGGTATCAATAAAAAGCATTTTTCCTGGCTCTAGTCTGCCAGAAATTAAAATCTCGGATGGTGCAATATCTAAAACTCCTGCTTCTGAGGCCATAACCACAGTTTCCTTTTTGGTCACCAGATACCGTGCCGGACGCAGGCCATTCCTATCCAGAACTGCACCGACGCATGTTCCGTCACTAAAGGCAACCGCTGCTGGGCCATCCCAGGGTTCCATCAGGCAAGCATGGTATTTATAAAAATCCTCCTCGCAGGCAGGTTGGAGAACCGTGGTTTGGCTTCCTTTAGCCAAAGCCACAGCTGGTATGAGCATCATCATCGCATGCGCCAGAGGCCTTCCGGATAAAACCAGAAGTTCAAAGACATTATCCAAAGTTGCAGAATCGCTTCCTCCGGGAACAATCACCGGCAAAATTTTTTTT
>JAGUUJ010000082.1 GCA_020063525.1 Candidatus Omnitrophota bacterium | reverse complement strand
CGCATATTGTCCTCTCTTTTAGAGCTAATAAGTAACTAGTAATTCAGTAACTAGTAACTGGTAATTAAAAGATTAAAGGCGTAAATCATAAACGTTAATTTTTAAGAACAAAAAATTACTAGTTACTCGTTACTAGCTTACTAGTTACTAAAATTTAATCTGCTCCTTCGGTATCGTGCTGCGCTGCTTTTGTATCCTTTTTTCTTTTGCGCATAATTACCCGCTTCAAGGTCACGTATTTATCTACCAAATCTTTATTATTTACCGCGTTTAGCTGCTTAAAGAGAAAATCAAATTTTTCCTCAATTTCACGAGCTACAGCATTGCGTACTTCACTAGATAAGGACATAATTTCTTTCTTAAACGGTCCTAATGCCTTTTTGCGTGTCTTATAAATAAATTGTTCCTCGGTTTCATCTTCCTTTTTCTCCGATGCTGCGTTGATTTTTAACCAATCATATATTTTTGTTTTTAAATCTTGCGGAAAATGTTTACTTTCATAAATCATATTCTGAAATTCGGTAGCTAGATGCACCTCGCAAGTTTCTGTCTCGGGAAATTTATGAAATGCCTCAGATGGTAAAGTGGATGCACCGTGCTGCACTGCGCCTGCCAAGCCAAATTCCTCCCGCGCAATCTTAGATAATGTTTTCAAGGTATCGAAATCTAATTTCACCTGCGCCACAGTCCCATCAGGCAAAACTACGCCGCCGTGAGAGGTGCCTGTTTGAATGCTTATCTTACTGATACCTGTTCGACCTTTGCGCAACCTTTCCCGGTAACCCTGCATAAATGCCTGTAAATCTTCGGGCGAAGAATTTTTACCACCCACCTCGCCGATTTCACCGCCCACAGAAATCTCTAACCCTCTCGGTTGAATTTGACGGATAAACTGCGTGAGCTTTGCACAGACTTCGTAATTCAAAAACTGCTGTTTTTTTACAGCAGTTTTTGATAAATCTACTAAGGTAGATGAGTCAATGTCAATATTATAAAATCCTGCTTCGATAGATTCACTGATTAAGGCTCGAAGGCCATCCAGTTCTTTATCAGGACTATCTTGGAATTTCTTTGCATTCACCTGAAAATGGTCGCCTTGAATGAATACAGGGCCGGCGTATCCCTCTTTTATCGCAGCAGCCAAAACCACACCGGCATATTCTATTGGCGGCTGACTGGTATAACCCATTTCGGATTTGGCAATTTCAAAGATAAACGTTCCTGAATTATTTTTTTTTGCCACTCTAAATATTGCCTTTGCTAAATCATAGGTCATACTCCTTAAATTTATGGCGGGAACAGTAAAACCATTGAATTCATTTCTTCCTCGTGCGATGTAAAACTGATGAATACTGGAAGGATAAATCCCTTTTTTATAAGCAAGAGCAAAAATTCTCCCCGCAAGATTCTTTTTTATTGCGGGGTCATCACTCATAATTAAATCCATGACAACTCTCTCAATATCCAGCGGCCTTCTTCCCATAGCAGAATTCCTCCTTTAAGTCAATACCTTAATCAAATTATACAATCTATCCACTTCCAATTCTTTCTTAGTTATAGCAAGCTCGAAGTCCACAGTAATTATTTTGCCATCGCGCATACCTACAGTTTTATCAGAATCGCCTTTTAGCAAGCATTCCACTGCTGCTTCGCCTAAATTTATGGCCAAAATGCGACTGAAAGCAGTGGGACGGCCTCCTCTTTGAACATGCCCTAAAACTACAGCTCGGGTTTCCAGGCTCGTCATCTCAGTTATTTTTTTGGCAATATCAAAGGCTGAACCTGCGCCTTCAGCCACAACAATAATCCAGCTTATCTTACCTCTTAAATTTCCTTCCACAATATCGTGACAGATACTTTCTAAATCAATGGTTCGACTACGCTCACCATTGACACTGAGCGAAGTCGAAGTGTCAAATTTTTTCTCCGGGATTATGACATCTTCGCAGCCGCCCGCCAAAGCAACCTCTAAAGCGATATAGCCGGATTCCCTGCCCATAACTTCAACTACAAAGATTCTCTCCATAGAAGTTGCCGTATCGCGAATATTATCAATAGCGGCGAGTGCTGTATTTATAGCGGTATCTGAACCGATAGTTACATCTACGCCATTAATATCATTATCAATGGAAGCGGGTATACCAATACAAGGCACATTATATTTCCTGCCAAATATATGTGCGGCTTTAAAACTACCATTCCCGCCAATCACAATCAGACCATCTATGGCGTTCTTTTTTACTGTATTAAATGCCCTCTTCCGCCCTTCTTCAGTTTCAAACTCTGGACAGCGAGCAGTTTTAAGAATCGTGCCGCCTTGATTAATAATTCCCGAAACAGAACGATGGTTCAATAGCTTCATCTCTTCATTAATTAAACCCCACCAGCCGCGAAATACACCCATAACTTCTAATTTCTTATTTATAGCACAACGCACCACAGCGCGAATCGTAGCGTTCATGCCTGGGGCGTCGCCGCCGGTAGTCAAAACTGCTATACGCTCAATCATGTGCCCAATTCCCAACTGGAAAGATACTTCTCTTGTTCGCAAGTTAATGTGTCTATTCTTATACCCATAGATTTCAATTTGAGTCTAGCGATATTTTTATCTATCGCTTCAGGAACCGCGTAAACATGGTTTTTTAATTCTTTGTGGTGTTTGGTAATATATTCCGCGCTTAATGCCTGATTTGCAAAAGACATATCCATTACCTGCGCTGGATGGCCTTCAGCAGCCGCCAAATTTATGAGCCGGCCTTCGCCCAGAAGATAGACCTTGCGGCCATTAGCCAAGACGTATTCATCCACGAATTCGCGTATGCGTTTTTTCTTTCTGCTCAATTTCTCTAATGCCGGTATATCTATCTCTACATTGAAATGCCCGGAATTAGCCACAATTACTCCATCTTTCATCTTCAGGAAATGTTCTTTGCGGATGACATTGATATCTCCGGTAAGGGTAATAAAAATATCGCCGATTCCTGCCGCATCGCTAATCGGCATCACTTGATATCCGTCCATATTTGCTTCTAAGGCACGTAAAGGGTCAACTTCAGCTACAATTACTTTAGCGCCTAAGCCCGAGGCGCGCATTGCCACGCCCTTGCCGCACCAACCATATCCGCAGATTAGCACATTTAAACCAGCGATTAACCGGTTCGTGGCACGGATTACTCCGTCGAGCGTAGACTGGCCGGTACCATACCGATTATCAAACAAATGCTTGGTTTGCGCATCGTTAACCGCGATAATCGGATATTTAAGCATACCTTCTTTTTGCATTGCGCGCAATCTAATTACTCCGGTAGTTGTCTCTTCCGTACCGCCCAATGGAAGAAATTTGTTTTCCTTATGTATAACTGAGACTAAATCCGCGCCATCATCCATGGTGATATCGGGCTTAGTTTCCAGCACGGCTTTTATATGTTTATAATAGGTCTTATTATCTTCTCCCTTAATCGCGAAACAGGGAATCTTTAAATCCTTCACTAATGCCGCGGCAACATCGTCCTGGGTAGAGAGCGGGTTAGAAGCACAAAGATAAACTTCTGCACCTGCGGCTTTAAGAGCGCTAACTAAGTTTGCCGTTTCGGTGGTAACATGTAAACAGGCGGCAAGACGTACCCCTTTTAAAGGCTTTTCTTTTGCGAAACGCTCCTCAATTAAACGCAACACCGGCATATCCTGCCGCGCCCATTCGATTCGCAATGCACCCTTGTTAGCTAATTTAATATCCTTAATATCGTATCGCATGTAGTCTCCTTTTAAAATTCAAATAACAAAACACAAAATCCCTGCCTGCGGCAAGCAGGCAAAATAAGCACAAACAAGAAACTTTAAGCGATTTTCGCAGTGGTATAGGAAAGTGTTTTACTTGTGCCCGTAAGGGTATACTTTCCTGTACCAGCACAAATACCAAATGAAAAAACTTTTGTTTTGATATTTGATATTTGGATTTTGGATTTATTTTGATATTTGGATTTTGACATTTGTCATTGACTGAAATCTTAAATTTACAACCTCGCTGCCTGTCTCTTTAAAGCTGTTGCTTTATCTGTACTCTCCCAGATAAATTCGGGTTCTGTCCTGCCAAAATGTCCGTAACAGGCAGTTTTCCTATATATTGGCCGTAAAAGGTCTAACTCTTTAATCATTCCCTGAGGCGTCAGTTCAAAATTATCCCTGATTAATTTTATAAAAACACTTTCAGAAAGCTTGCCTGTTCCGTAGGTATCTACCATTATTGCCAAAGGCTCTGCCCGGCCAATCACATAGGCCAGATGTATCAAGCATTTATCTGCAAGGCCCGCTGCCACAATATTTTTGGCAATGTATCTTGCCATATAGGCTGCCGAGCGGTCTACTTTTGTGGGATCTTTTCCGCTGAATGCGCCTCCGCCCGGCGCAACTACTCCGCCATAGGTATCCACGATAATCTTTCTTCCGGTCATACCTGTGTCAGATTGCGGACCGCCGATAACAAACTTACCTGTCTCGTTAACATAATATTTCGTATCTTTATCAATATATTGTTTTAATATAGGTTTAGCAATCACATCAATTAATTCTTGGCGTGCTTTTTTGGTAATTCTCTCTTTTGTAGTATCCAGTATCTCTTCGGTATGCTGACAGGCCAAAACGCAAGAATCCACTCTTTTGGGATGGCCGTCGTGATATTCTAGGGTTACCTGGGATTTACAATCAGGGCCAAGATATTTTAATATGCCCTGCCTCCTTACATCCGCTATGCGCCGCACTAATTTATGAGAAAGCATTATAGACAAGGGCATCAACTCTTCTGTTTCGCGGCAGGCAAAACCTACCATAAACCCCTGGTCACCAGCACCGCCTTTATCCACTCCTTGAGCAATATCCGGAGATTGGCTGTGTATGGTATTTATTACTGCACAGGTATGATAATCAAACCCGTATTTAGGATGGGTATAGCCTATCTCTTTTAGCACGTTGCGGGTTAGATTATGCACATCAACAAAGCCAGTGGTGGTAATCTCACCGCCGACAATCAAAAGCCCCATGGTCACATATGTTTCACAGGCAACCCGGCCATACGGGTCCTGCCTGAGCACATCATCCAGTATAGCATCAGATATCTGGTCGCATACCTTATCCGGATGCCCCTCACCTACTGACTCAGAAGTAAAAAAATGCTTACGCGCTGCCATAATCCCTCCTTAATGAGCCCCTACTGATTCGTTTTTGCAGGAACCTCTGTTTTGCTTCCCGGTAAAACTTATAATCTCCGATATCATACCAGAAACCATCAAACACAAACCCGTAAACCGCAACTTTCTTTCTTAACCAATCTATGTAGAAACCTGTAGCGTCGTGCTTG
>JAGUUJ010000015.1 GCA_020063525.1 Candidatus Omnitrophota bacterium | reverse complement strand
TTATACAAAGGGATGTCCATGCCCAATATATGGCCACCTTAGCTATTATCGGCTCTTCTTTAGAGAAATTTGCTACTGAAATAAGGCACCTGCAAAGGACTGAAGTCCTGGAAGCTGAAGAACCTTTTGGTAAGGCTCAAAAGGGTTCATCAGCAATGCCGCATAAGAAGAACCCGGTAATCTGCGAACGGATATGCGGCTTGAGCCGTATTTTGCGGGCTAATGCTCTTGCGAGCATGGAAAATGTTTCTTTATGGCATGAACGCGATATAAGCCATTCCTCAGTTGAACGGGTGATTATGCCGGATTCTACGATTCTCTTAGATTATATGCTGAATAAATTTATTGAGGTAATTGAGGGGCTTGTGGTTTACCCGGAAAATATGTTAGTGAATTTAGTTAAGACTAGAGGTTTAATTTTCTCCCAGAGAGTTCTTTTAGAATTAATGCATAAAGGACTCACCCGCATGAAAGCTTATGATTTAGTCCAGAGAGCGGCCATGAAATCCTGGCGGCAAACTATAGATTTTAAAGAAAGCCTTTTAGAAGACAAAGAAGTTTCGCGTTACCTGAGCAAGAAAGAATTAGATAAGCTCTTCGATTTAGATTATTATCTGCGCAACGTAAATAAAATTTTTAAAAAAGTCGGTTTATAAAAACATCCTGCCTTAACCCTCTAAAAACACTTAGGATGAAGCAGCGCACCTGATAAAAATTATACAATATCTGCGATGGCGCAGAAACCCGAAATATCTACAATGGGAATATCTACAATGAGGTAGAGATTCTCGGTTGAGGAAAATTTTTAAAAAGGCAGCTTAGGCAACGGATTGTATTTTAAAGAAAGGAGCACAGCGTGTGTACTGATAATTTCAAAATCACAAAAGAGATAGTTGAAAAACAGGGTTTATCCATGGATGAATATGAAATGATAAAAAAACGCTTGGGTAGAGAGCCTAATTATACAGAGTTGGGGATGTTCTCGGCGATGTGGAGCGAGCATTGCTCTTATAAGAACTCAAAGCCCGTCTTGAAGCTCTTTCCCACCAAGGGCAAGCAGGTTATTCAGGGTCCGGGAGAGAATGCGGGAGTGGTAGATATCGGTGATGGAATGGGTGTGGTTTTTAAGATTGAGTCGCATAACCATCCTTCCGCAGTCCAGCCATATGCAGCTTCAGCCACTGGAGGAGGCGGCTGCATACGGGATATTTTTACTATGGGTGCTAAGCCGATAGGCCTATTGGATTCCCTGAGATTAGGCAAATTAGATAAAGAACGGGTGAAATTTTTGTTCAAAAATATCATCCGCGGTTTTACGGATTACGCCAATATTGCCGGAATTCCTGTTTTGGGCGGAGAGATATATTTTGATGAGTCTTTTGAGGGCAATCCTTTGGTGAATGCCATGACCGTAGGGATTGTGAAAAATAACGCTATAATTAAAGCCAGGGCAAAAGGCGTGGATAATTTAGTGCTTATTGTGGGCGGCGCAACCGGCAGGGATGGAGTAGAAGGTGCAGCTTTTGCCTCTTCGGGATTGGATGAGGAAGCCAGCAAAAAGAGTTCTGCGGTGGCAATCGGCGACCCGAAAATGGGCCGGATTTTAAGAGAAGCATGTTTAGAGTTGATGCAGAAGGGATTGGTGATTGGTATGCAGGATATGGGCGCTGCTGGTTTGACTTGCTCAACTTGCGAGACTTCGTATAAGGCAAATACAGGAATGGAGATAGATATTTCTTTGGTGCCGCGTAAGGAAGAAGGTATGAACACTTATGAAGTTATGCTTTCTGAGTCTCAGGAGAGGATGCTGGTGATTGTCGATAAAGGCAGATTAGAGGAAGTAAAAAAAGTTTTTGCCAAATGGAATGTCCCGGTTGACGTCATTGGTCGGGTTACGGACGACGGTATGGTATGCGTCCGAGAGAACGGCAGGGTTGTAGCTGAGGTTCCCGCGGCCGCGTTGGTGGAAGCACCGATTTATCACCGCAAGACCGCCAGACCAAAATATTTAACTAAAACAAACCAGTTAAATTTATCCAGCATAAAAGAGCCAAAGGATTATAATCGCGCTCTGGTCCAATTATTGAGTAATCCTACCATAGCCAGTAAGGCCTGGGTTTTTAAGCATGGCGATCCCAAAGTTGCGGGTAATGTTTTATTGGGCCCGGGTTCTGACGCTGGGGTAGCAGCTGTGCCGGGGACAAAAAAAGCAATTGCGGCGACCACTGATTGTAATTCTACTTATTGCTATCTGGACCCATTTAAGGGCGGCGAGATTGCCGTAGCCGAAGCAGCCAGGAATTTAGTTTGTGCTGGCGCCAAACCATTGGCTATTACCGACGGAATTAACTTCGGTAATCCCAAGAATCCAGAAGTTTTCTGGCAGTTTAAACAGGCGGCCTTAGGAATCTCCAAGGCCTGCCTCGCGTTAAATACGCCGGTAGTAAGCGGTAATGTTAGTTTCAATAATGAGAATCCCAAGGGCTCGGTTGACCCTACCCCAATTGTGGGAATGGTGGGTTTGATTAAAGACAAATCCAAAATAGTCACCCAGTATTTCAAAAAGGCCGGTGATATAATTTTGTTGCTGGGTAAAAATAAAGAGGAGTTAGGCGGCAGTGAATATTTAAAGACAATCCATGGTTTAAAGAAAGGCAAGTGCCCCAATATCGATTTGAATCTAGAAAAGAGCGTGCAAAAAACCACATTAGAAGCGATGGAGAGCGGGTTGGTTCAATCTGCACACGACTGCTCAGAAGGAGGATTGGCTGCGGCTTTAGCAGAAAGTTGTATTAGCAATCCCACTAAAAAATTAGGCGCTGTAGTTAACTTAACTACTCAATCTATAAGGAAAGATGCGCTTCTCTTCGGCGAGTCTCAATCGCGCATCGTTATAAGCGCCAAACCAAAGGATATTAAAAAAATACTGCAGATAGCCAAAAAGAATAAAGCGCCTGTTTCTGTAATTGGCGAAGTCAAAGGCAGCAAGCTCGTTATTAATAGGTTCATTAATACGCCTGTTAATGACTTATATAAAGCTTGGCATAACGCAATAGAGAATTATTTGCAGGATTAACACTATTATACGGGAGAGATATAATGAAAAATAAAAATGCGCGGGCTGGGCTTGTTTCAGGAGATCCGTGGAGGGTGTTTCGCATTATGTCAGAGTTTGTAGAGGGATTTGAAGTACTTTCTGAGATAGGAAAAGCAGTTTCTATATTTGGTTCAAGCCGCATAAAACCCGGCAATAAATATTATAAATTAACTGAAGAGGTTGCCTATCTTTTGGCTAAGGAAGGTTATGCCATAATTACGGGTAGCGGGCCCGGCGTAATGGAGGCGGCAAATAAAGGTGCCAGAAGAGCGGGCGGCCATTCTGTAGGTTTAAACATCCAGATACCTAGTGGACAGAGACCTAATAAGTATGTGGATACGCTTTTAGATTTTCGCTATTTTTTTGTCAGAAAAGTGATGTTTGTAAAATATGCCAAGGCCTTTGTGATTATGCCCGGCGGCTACGGCACATTAGATGAATTTACCGAAGCCATTAATCTGATTCAGACCGAAAGAATCCCTAAGTTTCCGGTAGTATTATTTGGCAGAGAATATTGGAACGGTATGCTTGTTTGGCTTCGCGATACCGTTTTAAAGGACAGCAATATCAGCAGAGAAGATTTGGATATTTTTACTGTGGTTGATAATCCTCGAGAGGTAGTCAGTGTCATAAAGAAGTTTTATAGTGGGAGGAAAATATGAGTGGTATTTTTGGAGTAGTCTCTCAAAATGATTGTCTTGAAGATTTATTTTATGGCACGGATTATCATTCGCATCTGGGCACACAGTTTGGCGGGCTTGCAGTCTGGGCAGATGAATTGGTACGCAAGATTCATGATATACGAGGCAGCCAATTTAAAACAAAATTTTACGAGGATTATAAAAAAATGAAAGGCAACAGAGGGATCGGCGTAATTAGTGCCAGGGATGAGCAGCCGATATATATCAATTCGAAATTCGGGCCATTTGCTATTGTTACTAATGGTTTTATTGATAATGCGCAGGATTTGACCGAAGAGTTATATAAAGAGGGGCAGTCCTTTAGCGAAGTTACCGATGGAGAGGTTAATCTAACAGAACTTGTAGCAAAGCTGATTATCCGCGGTAAAACGCTTCTCGCCGGCATTGAGGATATGTTCTCCAGAATTAAAGGCTCTTGCTCTTTACTTTTATTAAATAAGGAAGGAATCTATGCGGTAAGAGATAGATATGGTTACACGCCTTTGGTTACGGGCCAGAGGGGCAGGGATTGGGCAGTGACTACTGAGACTACCGCATTTAGTAATTTAGGGTTTAAGATTAAAAAATATATTCAGCCCGGAGAGATTATCTTTTTAGATGAATCCGGCCTGAAATCTAAACGCAAAGGCAGTAACATAAATCAAATCTGCGCTTTTTTGTGGATATATACAGGATTTCCTGCTTCTTCGTACGAGGGAATAACTGTGGAGGTGGTCAGAGAGAGAAGCGGCAGGTTCTTAGCCAAAGATGACAATATTAAAATAGATATTGTGTCTGGTATTCCGGATTCGGGAACGACCCATGCTATTGGTTATGCGATGGAATCCGGCGTTTCCTTCCGTCGGCCCTTAGTAAAATATACGCCCGGTTTCGACCGAAGCTATACTCCGCCTTCGCAGGAAACACGCGACCGGATTGCGAAAATGAAATTAATACCCATACCGGAAATAATCAGAGGCAAAAGTATTGTCTGTTGTGATGATTCTATTGTCAGGGGCACTCAACTGAAGAATTACACTATTCAAAAGCTCAAAGAATGCGGGGCAAAAGGAATTCATCTGAGAATTGCCTGTCCGCCTTTAATATTTCCCTGCAAATTCAATTATTCTACGCGCAGCATACAAGAATTGGCTGCGCGCAGGGCAATAAAGGCAATAGAAGGAAAGGATATAAAGGGCGTCAGGGCCTATTTAGACGAGAGTTCCCCTGAATATAAAAAGATGGTGGCTTGGATTACCAGAGATCTGGGCGCAACTACCTTAAAATATCAGAGGCTCAACGATATGGTTTCTGCCATAGGTTTGCCTAAGGAAAAAATCTGCCTGTATTGTTGGACAGGGAGGCAGCCGTGAAAAAGCTGACACATTCGACTTCGCTTGAGTGTCGTCCTGAGCGAGTGAAACGAATCGAAGGATTGACCTATAAAGAAGCGGGGGTAGATATACGCAAAGCAAGTTCTTTTAAGAAAAGCATCAAGGCCCTGGTTAGGCAATCTTTTCGGCCGGAGGTTTTAAAAGATATCGGCGGATTTGGCAGTTTTTTTAGTTTCCCCAAAAATAAATATAAAAACCCGGTTTTGGTTTCTTCCAGTGACGGCGTAGGAACAAAATTAAAGATTGCTATACTGGCAAATAAACACGATACCGTGGGAATTGATGCGGTAGGAATGAACGTGAATGATATTTTATGCACCGGCGCCGAACCATTATTCTTTTTAGACTATATCGCATCAGGCAAATTAGAACCAAAAGTACTTTATGACGTAGTAAAAGGCATAAACGATGGTTGCATACAAGCCGGTTGCTCTTTAATCGGCGGAGAAACCGCAGAGATGCCTGGGATGTATAATGAGGGCGACTATGACGTGGCAGGTTTTTGCGTGGGTGTGATGGAGAGAAAAAATATTATCGATGGCTCTAAAATTGAAGTGGGTGATGTAGTTATTGGTTTAGAATCAAACGGTTTACACTCCAATGGTTTTTCTTTAGTAAGAAAGGTTTTTTCCGAAAAAGAGCTTAAGAAATACGCTTCTGAGTTACTCAGGCCAACGCGGATTTATGTCAAACCAGTTTTGTCTTTACTTGCGAACTTGCGAACTCGAGAACTTGCGAACTCAATAAGAGGAATAGCCCATATCACTGGCGGTGCCTTTTATGATAAGATAGCCCGCATTTTGCCTCAAAATGTTAATGCGCGGATTTATAAAGATTCTTGGGTTGTGCCCGGAATATTTCGATTAATCCAAGATAAGGGTAATATCCCGGATAAAGAAATGTATCATACCTTTAATATGGGGATAGGTATGGTCTTAATTGCCGAGCCGAAAAGCAAAAAGGAAATAATATCGCGATTATCTAAATTTAATTTAAAATCCCGGGTCATCGGCGAGATTGTGAAGGGGAAGAAACAGGTTGAGATAGTATGAGAATTTTAGTGATTGGTTCAGGCGGCCGGGAGCATGCCTTAGTCTGGAAGATTGCGCAGTCGAAATTAGCAGATAAGATTTTTTGCGCCCCCGGTAACGGCGGCATTTCCAAACAGGCAGAATGCATTGATATAAAGGCAGAAGATATAGCGCATTTATTAGAATTTGCTAAAAGAGAAAAGATTGATTTAACCGTGGTAGGACCTGAGGCGCCTTTGGCAGGAGGCATTGTCGATGAATTTAATAATTATAAATTAAGGATATTCGGCCCGAATGGGAAAGCAGCGCAATTAGAGGCGAGCAAAGTTTTTGCCAAAGAATTAATGGCTAAATACAGCGTCCCTACCGCAGGCTTTAAGATTTTCGATAATGCTGATGAGGCGCAAAAATATATCGAGTTAAAAGGCGCTCCTTGCGTGGTTAAAGCAGATGGTTTAGCCCAAGGCAAGGGTGTAATTGTAGCCAAGACAACTGATGAAGCAAGGCAGGCAGTGAGTTCAATAATGCAGGAAAAAGTTTTTGGTGATGCAGGCAGGAAAGTAATTATTGAGGATTGCTTATTCGGTGAGGAAGCATCCATAATCGTGCTTACTGATTCCCATGAAGTTATTCCCTTGGCTTCCAGCCAGGACCATAAGAGAGTATTTGATAATGATTTCGGCCCGAATACCGGCGGTATGGGAGCTTATTCTCCGGCACCCGTTGTCACAGAAGGATTATTCAGAAAGATTTTAGATGATGTTATACGTCGGATCATAGACGGATTGGCAAAAGAAGGGATTGGCTATAATGGCGTTTTATATGCCGGTATTATGCTCACCGAAGAGGGGCCTAAGGTTTTAGAATTTAATGTCCGCTTTGGCGACCCTGAGACACAGGCAATATTACCCCGCTTAAAATCAGATTTATTAGAAGTTATGTTGGCGGCAAGCGAAGAAAAATTAAATCGCGTGAAAAAAACAGGAGGCCTAAATTGGGATGCGCGCACCTGTGTATGCGTGGTTTGCGCCTCAGGTGGTTATCCGGGTGAATATGAGAAAGGCAAAGAAATTCTGGGGTTAGAGGAAGTGGAGAAAATGCAAGACGTAGTAGTATTTCACGCCGCAACTAGAGAACTTACGAACCCGCGAACTCAAGAACCAAAGATAGTAACCAATGGCGGCAGGGTATTAGGTGTTACCGGCCTAGGCAATACTATAAAAGAGGCGATTGAGCATACCTATCAGGCAATAGAGAGGATTCATTTTGAAGGGATGCATTATCGCAGGGATATCGGTCAAAAGGCCTTATTTCAGGGACGTCCTTGTAGCTGAAGCTAAGGGTGTCCCTGCTCCAAAGCGAAGAGTGTCCCCATTTTATAAAAAAGTGCTATTAGGGGACACCCTTCCGATTGGATTCAAAGACGTCCCTGATTAAACTGATTAATTGGGAGGAGATATGAGTAAGCCGGTTATAAGCATTATCATGGGTAGCCAATCAGATTTAGATACAATTAAAGAAACAATAAATTTACTTAAGGAATTTAAAGTGGGTTTTGAGGTAAAAGTTTTATCTGCGCATCGCAGCCCGCGCGAATTAGTAAAGTATGTGGAAGAAGCGCCTCAAAGAGGAATAAAGATTTTTATTGCTGCTGCGGGTGGGGCTGCGGCTCTATCCGGTGTTATTGCAGCTCATACAATTTTGCCTGTTATCGGTATTCCTATGGAAACTAAGAGCCTAAAAGGGCTGGATTCCTTGTTATCTACGGTCCAGATGCCCGCAGGTGTACCGGTTGCTTGTATGAGCATAGGCAGAGCCGGCAGCAAGAACGCCGCGATATTTGCTTTAGAGATTTTAGGTATTACTGATAAAAAGATAAATCCAAGACTAAGCGCGTATAAAAGCAAGATGCGCCTTAAGATTAAGAACACAAAGGTTAAATTATGACTTTAACCAAAATAGTAAAAGTAGATTCTGCGGATTTTCAAGCAGATTATCTAAAGGAGGCAGCGGGTATTTTAGCTGACGGAGGGCTGGTAATTATACCTACCGAGACAGTCTATGGCATAGCTGCTAATATGGCGGATGCCGGGGCAATAGAAAGATTATACAAAATCAAAGAGCGGCCAAAAGACAAGCCTTTTTCTCTGCTCATAGATACAAAAGAAAAAATAGAATATTTCGCGCAAGATATTCCCGTATCTGCCTATAAACTTATGGATAAATTTTGGCCGGGGCCGTTGACATTGATACTCAAGTCAAGAAATAAACCCAGCTCCTGCGCGCAGGGGCTGGGTAAACATACTATCGGCATACGTATGCCGGATGATAATATTGCTTTAAGGATAATCGCTTTATCCGGAGTTCCTATAGTTTGTCCTTCTGCAAACATTTCCGGAAAACCCGCTTCCACAAATTTCCAGGATGCCATAAAAGGCATGGACGGCCTTGTTGATTTTGCAATAGACACAGGCAGCACAAGATTAGGGATTGAATCAACAGTTGTAGATTTAACCGTTGAGCCTATGCGCATATTAAGGGAAGGAGCCATAAAAAAAGAGGATATTGAAGCAGTAATTAAAAAGAAAGCCATTCTTTTTATCTGCACGGGTAATTCCTGCCGTTCAGTAATGGCTAAGGCACTGTTAGAAAAGGCATTGAGAGAAAAAGACAGGGATGACGTAGAAGTTTTATCTGCAGGGATAATGATGTTAGAAGGGCTACCTGCAGCTGAGGAGGTAAAAGAACTTTTAGCAAGGGAAGGTATTGATGTAGCGGGGCATCGCTCACGAAGGGTAACCAGAGATATGATTAAGAAGTCCGATGTCATATTAGTTATGGAAAAATTGCATGAAAAGAGAATCTTAGAGTTAATTCCTGAGGCAAAAAATAGGCTGTTTTTATTAAAAGAATTTGCTAAAATAAATAATAATAATCTGGATATTGCTGACCCTATTGGCAGGCCTTACGAATTTTATGCCCAGACATTAGGAATAATAAGAGAAGCTATAGAGAGGATAAATAATCTCGTATGAAACGGATAGTTATTGCATCTGACCACAGAGGATTTGCTTTAAAAGAGAAATTAAAGCTTTTTTTAGAAAAGAAAAATTTTAAGGTAAAAGATTTAGGGACATATTCGCATGAGCGTTGCGATTATCCCGTGACTGCTTACAGCCTGGCAAAAGAGATTGCGCAGGGAAAATACAAACAAGGCATTCTTATTTGCAAGACAGGTATCGGCAATAGCATTGTAGCAAACAGGCTCCCCCGCGTGCGCGCAGCATTGTGTTATAATATAAAGGCAGCCCGGCTTTCCCGGGAGCACAATGATAGTAACATCCTGGTTTTAGGTTCTACTTTTGTAAACCCAGGATTAGCCAAGAGAATTTTGAATATTTGGTTAAACACGCAGTTTAAGCGTGGCAGGTACCAGAGGCGCTTAAATCAGTTAAAGAAAATTGAAAGGGAGTTGAAACAAAGCAGTATATCCCTCGCCTAAGCACTTGTAAATTTCTTACGAAATTTACTGCGTAGGCTTCGGGATAAATTCGCACTTATAACTTACTCTCCGCCTACGGCGGATCGTAAGTTATGTGCTTATTTAATATGAGACATATAAAGAATACCGACCCGGAAATTTATACAGCCATAAGAAATGAAATTAAAAGACAGGAAGAGAATCTGGAGTTGATTGTTTCGGAGAACTTTACAACCCTCGCAGTGTTAGAAGCCCAAGGGTCTGTGCTGACGAATAAATATGCCGAAGGTTACCCTAAGGCGCGCTGGTATGGCGGTTGTGAATATGTGGACGATGCAGAACGTTTGGCTATTGAGCGGGCAAAAGAATTATTCGGCGCCGAGCATGTTAATGTCCAAGCGCACTCAGGTACACAGGCGAATATGGCAGTATATTTTGCTGCTTCAAGGTTTAAGGATACAATTCTGGCTATGGATCTGGCTTGCGGCGGGCACCTTACCCACGGCCATCCCCATAATTTTTCCGGTATGTTTTATAATGTAGTTACTTATGGAGTGGATAAAAAAACAGAGACCCTGGATTATGACGATATTTTAAGTTTAGCCAGAAAACACAAGCCCAAAATGATTTTAGCAGGAGCCTCAGCTTATCCGAGAAGAATGGATTTTAAAGAGTTCCGTAAGATTGCAGATAAGGTGGGCGCGTATTTGTTTGTGGATATGGCGCATATTGCCGGCCTAGTCGCAGCAGGAGTTCATCCTTCACCTGTGCCTTATGCAGATTTTGTTACTTCTACTACTCACAAGACCCTGCGCGGCCCGCGCGGAGGTTTTGTTATTTGTAAAAGAGAATTCGCCAAAAAAATTGATGCGGAGATTTTTCCCGGTATACAGGGCGGCCCTTTAATGCATGTGATTGCTGCCAAGGCTATTGCTTTTCGTGAAGCAATGAGCCCGAAATTCAGGAATTACCAAAGGCAGGTGGTGAGAAATTCTCGAGAGCTTGCCAGGGCATTAAGCCACAAAGGCTTTCGCATTGTTTCCGGAGGCACGGATACGCATTTGATACTCGTAGATTTAACTCAAAAAGGGCTAACCGGCTCGGATGCATCTTGCGTATTAGAACAGGCTGGTATTACCGTGAATAAAAATCTCATACCTTTTGATAAGAAAAGCGCAAGCACCACCAGCGGCATACGCTTAGGAACCGCAGCAGTAACTACCCGCGGTATGAAAGAGTTCCATATGCGCCAAATCGCCCAATTTATAAATGAAGCAATTAAAGCAAGCGATGACCCAAAAAAATTAAGCGGGATTAAAGAAAAGGTCTTAACTTTAACCAAACGTTTCCCTTTCTATCTTGAGCTCTTAAAAGAAAGATGAAAAAGAAAAAAGACATTCATAGACGGCCGAGTTGGGATGAATATTTCTTAGAGGTGGCTGTTTTAGTATCCAAAAGAGCAACCTGTTTGAGGCGAAGAGTAGGCGCAGTCCTGGTAAAAGATAAAAAGATTTTAGCCACCGGCTATAACGGAGCGCCTTCGGGCCTTAAACACTGTATTGATATCGGATGCCTCAGGGAAAGATTAAATATACCGTCGGGTGAGCGCCACGAACTCTGTCGCGGGCTCCATGCTGAGCAAAACGTATTATTGCAAGCTGCCTTACACGGCATAAGCACAAAAGAGAGCGTTCTTTATATCACCAATCAGCCTTGTATTATTTGTGCCAAGATGCTGATTAACGCAGGTATTAGAGAAATTGTTACCTCAGGAGTTTATCCGGATAAATTAGCAAGGGATTTTTTAGAGGAAGCAAGAATAAAAATAAGAACCATAAAAAATAAATAATGAAGTGCCCATATTGCGGTTATAAAGATGATAAAGTTGTGGATTCGCGTGCTACTGCCGAAGAATCCGCAATCAGAAGAAGGCGCGAGTGCTTAAAATGCGGCAAGCGTTTTACTACTTATGAATATATTGAAGAGGTTTCCCTGATGGTTATAAAAAAAGACGGTCGGCGCGAGCCGTTTGACCGTAAGAAGGTTTTATCCGGAATCATTAAGGCCTGCGAGAAAAGGCCCGTTAGCATGGAGAAGATGGAGGATATCGTTATACAGGTAGAGCGTGCAATCCAGAAAAAATCTGACCGCGAGGTTTCCGCATCCCGTATCGGCGAATTAGTGATGGAAAGATTAAAAGCCTTAGACGACGTTGCCTATGTAAGATTCGCTTCGGTATACAGGCAGTTTAAAGATGTGGGGCAGTTTATGGTGGAATTAAAGGATATATTAAATAAGGAAAAAATCCAGCGTAAAAGTACAAAATAATATATTTAGCAGCTTGAAAAGGAGAATTTATTGGAATGGTAGAGATGGAATTAAATAAGATAGTTATTGATGAAAAGAGGCATGACCAGTTAATTGTCTTAAAAGAAAAAGGCGGGAGCAGAATTTTACCCATTGTCATCGGTCTGAATGAGGCCTCTGCCATAAAACTGAAGCTCAGCGGTTTTCAGCCGCCGCGGCCATTAACCCACGATTTATTACATTCTACAATTGAAAATTTAGAAGCAAGTATTGATAAAGTTATCATTGATAAATTAGAAGATAATACCTTTCACGCCAAGCTTATTATCAAAACAAGTTCCGGCCACACCAAGGTCATCGATGCCCGGCCGTCGGATAGTATTGCCCTGGCAGTAAGGGCGCATGCACCGATATTTGTGGAAGACGAAGTAGTAAAGCAATCGGATGTATTTAACAAAAAACCGATAGAATAGATATCCCCCCCATCATTATGAAATCCCCATCCTTCCTAAGATTAAAAGACAGGAGTCTCATCAAGGCAGTCTTGGATATCGCTAAAAAAAGAAGAATAAAGCTCTATCTTGTAGGCGGATATCTACGCGATATTCTTTTAGGACGGGAAAAAGACAATCCTGATATTGATTTCTGCCTAAAGCGCGGCGCTATAAATTTTGGCAAAGATGTAGCCCGGAAACTAAAAGGCGGGTTTGTTATTTTGGATAAAGCCCACGGTTGCAGCAGGGTAGTAAAAATGATAAATGATAAAACCTATACCCTGGATTTTACGGATTTCCGCGGCAAGACCCTCGAAGCTGACCTCTTACATCGCGATTTCACTATAAATGCGCTGAGTATAGAATTAGAAAAATTATTTTTAACTAAGGACATAGAAGATTTAATCATTGACCCTTACAAAGGCAGAGAAGATTTAAAATCAAAGATAATCAGGCTTGTAAATAAGAAAGCATTTGATGAGGATCCCCTGCGGGTATTGCGCGCTTTTAGTTTGGCAATTATTTTCGATTTTAAAATAGATAAAGAGACTTTAAAGGCAGCAAAGTTAAAAGCCAAGGGTTTATCCGGAGTTTCGTATGAACGTATACGCGATGAATTATTTAAAATCTTGGAAAGGCCTGGTTCCTTTAGTTATCTGCAAGAGTTGGATAAATTAAAAATTCTAAAAATAATTATTCCGGAGATTGAAGTAATGCGCGGTGTAAAGCAAGGCCCATATCATCATCTTGATGTCTGGCAGCATACCTTGGAGACAATCAAGCAGTTGGAACTTTTAATTACTGAACTGAAGAATAATCAAGAGGTTGAGGATTATCTGGATGAGGTTATCTCACCAACTCGTAGCCGGCGCGCCTTAATTAAATTAGGTGCGCTTTTGCACGATACAGGAAAACCCGCGGCTAAGCGCCACGAAGACGGTAAGACTAAATTTCACGGCCACGAAAGGATAGGTTCGGATATTACTGGAAATATCGCCGGACGGCTAAAACTTTCCAATGACGAAACGGATTCTCTGGAGAAGATGGTTTTATGGCACTTAAGGCCGGGGTATCTGGCAGATAACGAAGAAATAACTCCCCGGGCAATATTCAGATATTTCCGCGACACACAAAAAGAAGGCGTAAGCATACTTTTAATCTCCATTGCCGACCAGCGCGCCACAAAAGGGCCCCTTACTTCTAAGGAATCGCGCATACACCATGAGAAAGTGGTTTTGGATTTAATCAAGGAATATTTCAGAAGGAAGAAAGAAAAGAAATTTCCCCGCCTTATAAACGGTGATGACCTGCTCAAGAAATTTAAATTAGAACCTTCGCCTTTAGTCGGTAAGATTTTACGCGAAATAGAAGAATTACAGGCAATAGGGAAGATAAAAAATAAGAAAGAAGCCTTGGACGCAGCCAGAAAATTTATTGCAAATCAACATCGCAGTAAATAGTAAATAAAAGGATAATTTATGAAATTTTTTAAGTTATGGCTTCCGGTTTTTGCCTGGTGCTGGCTAATCTTTTATCTTTCGAGCATCCCGCAATTAGGCACAGGATGGGGAGTTTGGGACCTTATCCTAAGAAAAGCAGCGCATATAACCGAATATTTTATCCTCACCTTTCTTTTGTATCGGGCGTTTAAAGGCTCCTTTAATTTGTCTTATTTCTATTTAACCTTTTGGTCTTTAATTCTGTCATTTTTATATGCAGTCTCAGATGAAATCCATCAAGCCTTTGTCCCTACTCGAAATCCCAGCCCCAAGGATGTTTTTTTTGATACCTTAGGCATTATCGCCTTTTATCTTCTTATTAAATATAGAAATAAATTTGGTAAAACAGCTGCATTTTGAACTAAAAGGAGTAAATAATGTTCATTAAAGATACGGAAATAAAAATCATCCAGGGTGATATTACGGAACTTGAGGTTGATGCTATCGTCAATGCTGCTAACAACAAAATGGTTATGGGCGGCGGAGTTGCAGGTGCAATAAAGAAAAAAGGCGGCAAAATTATCGAAGAAGAGGCAGTCAAAAAAGGCCCGATAAAAATAGGTGAGGCGATTTTTACCCAAGGAGGCTCTTTGCCGGCAAAATATGTCATCCACGCCGCCACCATGGGCATGGATTTTAAGACCGATGAAGTCAAAATCAGAGAGTCCTGCAGGAATGCTTTAAGAGTTGCCGAAGAATTAAAGCTCAAATCAGTTGCCTTTCCTGCTTTGGGCTGCGGCACCGGATGGTTTCCTTTGCTGGCATCTGCCAAGATTATGGCGCAGGAGGCATTCAGGTACATAAAAGAAGATGGCTCCCGCTTAAAGGAAATAATATTTTGCCTTTACGATAAAGAAGCATTTGATGTTTTTAATAAAGGCGTAATAAGTTACCTCGAATACATTATCCATAAATTGCAAAACGGCCCCTTTACTACCGTGGATGCGATTATAGAAATAAATGACGGGATTATTCTTATTCAGAGAAGCAACCCGCCTTTTGGTTTTGCCCTGCCGGGAGGTTTTGTAGATTACGGCGAAAGTCTGGAGGAAGCAGTGATAAGAGAGGCAAAAGAAGAGACGGATTTAGATTTAGAAGATTTAAAACAATTTCATACCTATTCTGAACCCGGTCGTGACCCGCGCTTTCATACGATTGCTACTGTATTTATTGCGAAAGCCAAAGGAAGGCCCAAGGCAGGAGATGACGCAGCAGATTTAAAGGTGGTAAAATTGACTGAAATCCCCAAACTTGAATTTGCCTTTGACCACAAGAAAATCCTGGAAGATTATCTAAAATACAAAAAAGGCCAAAATCCATTTTAAAGGGTCTGTCCCCGAAGGGGACTGACCCTGATT
>JAGUUJ010000133.1 GCA_020063525.1 Candidatus Omnitrophota bacterium | reverse complement strand
GTCAAATAAAATCCTCAAAGAAGCGGGTATTAACCCCGATAAGCGCGCGAAAGATCTGAATGAAGAAGAAATTTCGCATATAACTAATACTATACAGAAGATCGGTTATAAAGTTGAAGGAGACCTGCGCCGTGAAATATCGCAGAATATAAAAAGACTGATGGACATCGGGTCCTGGCGGGGCATGCGCCATAAAAAAGGCCTTCCTGTAAGGGGCCAGCGCACGCGCACAAACGCAAGAACCAGAAAAGGCCCCCGTAAGGGCGGCATGGCGGTTGTAAAGAAGCGGGTCGAGGAGAAAAAGGCTGCACCACCGGCTAAACCAAAAGGGGGATAAAAATAAATGGCCATAAAAGATAAGGCAAAAAAGAAAAAGATTGCTAAAGGTATAACTAGCGGCATAGCCCATATTCAAGCTAGTTTTAATAATACCATAATTACCATAACCGATAAACAAGGCAACGCCCTAGTTTGGTCTGCGCCTGGTATCGTAGGTTACAGCGGTTCAAAAAAATCCACCCCTTTTGCTGCTCAAATAGCTGCAACTGACGCGGCAAGGAAAGCAAAAGAGATAGGTATTAAAGAAGTGGATGTTCATGTAAAAGGCCCTGGATCAGGCAGAGAATCGGCGATCAGGGCATTACAGGCATCAGGGCTTACCATAATTTCTATAAAGGACGTAACGCCTATTCCGCATAATGGTTGTCGCGCGAAAAAAAGAAGGAGAGTATAAAATAAATGGCTCGATATATAAATCCTGTTTGCAGGCTGTGCAGGCGCCAAGGAGAAAAATTATTTTTAAAAGGTCAGCGGTGCGTTACCCAGAAATGCGCTATCTCCAAAAGAAGTTATGCTCCGGGCCAGCACGGACAGAGGGGCAAACAGAAACTTTCTAACTATGGCCTGCAATTAAAAGAAAAACAGAAAGCAAAATGGATGTATGGGGTCTTAGAAAGACAGTTCCGCAGATATTTCAAGATTGCTTCTAAGTCAAAAGGCGTAACTGGCAAGGTATTATTACAATTATTAGAGAGAAGGCTGGATAATGTTATATTTAGATTGGGCCTGGGTGTCTCAAGGTCTCAAAGCCGGCAGATTGTGCGCCACAATTTTGTATATGTGAATTCTAAACGCGTAAATATACCGTCTTATTTAGTAAAGCAAGGCGATATTATTCAGGTAAAAGCAAAAGAAAAGGCAATGAAGAAACTGAGAGAGAATCTTGAGTTATCCCGCGATAGGACTGTTTCTTCCTGGCTTGAATTTAATATTCAGGAATTAAAAACAAAAGTTTTAAGGTTGCCTGAGAAAGAAGACATCCAACAGCCGATTCAAGAGCAATTGATAGTAGAGTTGTATTCTAAGTGAGGCCATCCCGCACCTTTGTTAAATTCATTTTTTATTATTTTTTGAATATGTCCAAAGGTGCGGGATCAGGCCGAACTTACCCTTGACATCGTAGATGTCAAGGGTTAAATTCGCAGACGCTTCGCTATAACTTACGTCGCACGTTGTGCTCCGTAAGTTATCTGCTCATTTAAGGAGGTAAGATGGGTATAAAATGGAGAGATTTTCAGCTGCCGAAGAGATTGGAATGCGACGAGTCCACCTACACCAATACCTATGGTAAATTTTCCGCTGCTCCGTTTGAAAGAGGTTATGGTGTAACTTTGGGTAATTCTCTAAGGCGAGTTTTACTTTCTTCTATAGAAGGTACTTCAGTGACCTCGGTTAAGATACAGGGTGTACAGCATGAATTTTCTACTCTACCGGGTGTGCTTGAAGATATCCCTGAGATAATTTTAAATATAAAAAGCCTGGTATTGAACTCACGCTCAAAAATACCCAAGACAATATATATAAAAGAAAACGCGAAGGGCGAAGTCAAGGCAAAGGATATAGAAGTAGATGAGACAATAGAAATAATTAATCCCGATTTACATATTGCTACTCTAACCAAGGATACGAAGTTTAATGTGGAGATGGAGATAGCAAGAGGCAGGGGTTATGTACCTTGCGAACTAAATAAAAAAGAAGGTCTGCCCATAGGCGTGATCCCGATAGATTCCATATTTACTCCCGTAAAAAAAGTAAATTTCTCTGTTGAGAATACGCGCGTCGGACAAAGAACGGATTACGATAAAATAATATTGGAAATATGGACGAATGGGGCGATAAGCCCAAAAGACGCACTCCTCTATGCTTCTAATATATTACAAAGGCATTTAGATATTTTTGTTAACTTTGGCCAGTTACCCGAAGACATAGAAGAAGAGCCGGAAATGACCAAGGAAGAGGTAACCTTATATGAAAAATTAAGGCTTCCTATATCCGAACTGGAATTATCGGTAAGAAGTTCCAACTGTTTAAGAGAAGCGCACATTAAGGCCATTTCTGATTTAGTAAAAAGAACGGAAGATGAAATGTTGGGCTTTAAAAATTTTGGTAAAAAATCTTTAGTTGAAATCAAAGAGCTCCTTGCGGGGATGGGATTGGTTTTAGGGATGCAGGTTGATCCCAAGAAATTAAAAAAAGCATAAATAGTTAATTGGTAAGTGGTAAGTAATTAATTAACCAGTTAACTAATTAACAAATTAACCAGATTATGAGACACGCAAAAGCAAAGTTACGGTTGAATCGTTTTACAAGCTGGCGCAAGGCTACATTGATAAGTTTAGCCAAAGCCCTGCTCATACATCAGAGGATTAAGACCACGCATGCAAAAGCTAAGGCAGTGAAACCTTTGATAGAAAAACTTATATCTTTGGGTAAAAATAATTCTCTTTTTGCAAAAAGGCAGGCTTATAGAATATTAGGCGATCATAAGTTGGTAAGTTTGCTTTTTAACGATATTGCTCCTCGTTTTGCTAATAGAATCGGGGGCTATACCCGGATTCTTAATCTTGGTTTGAGGCGCGGTGATAATGCGCAATTAGTAATCTTGGCGCTTACCGAAATCAAAGAGAAAGCGCCTAAGAAACCTAAGGTTGAAGCAGAGAAGAAAGAGGCAGGAAAACCCGAAATATTAAAAGAGGAGCTTCCAAAAGAGCAGCCCCCAGAGGAAAAGAAGCCCAGGACAGAAGTAGCGGTAAAAGAAAAACCACCTATTAGTAAAAAACCTACGAAGAATTTTTTAGGAGGTTTACGAAGAATATTTAAGAGAGAACGGGACGCTTTATAATGTAAACCCCGCACCTTTGGACATATTCAAAAAACAATAAAAAATGAATATAGCAAAGGTGCGGGGTAAAGATATCTAGATGCGAATAGATATTCGGTTAGCAAAACGTACCCAAAATTTAAATCCTTCCTCAACTCTAGCCATAACCGCAAAAGCCAAAAAATTAAAATCCGAAGGACACGATATTGTAAATTTTGCTGCAGGTGAGCCTGACTTTGATACTCCCGATTTCATTAAAGATGCTGCGATAACAGCAATAAAAACAGGGTTCACTAAATATACGCCTACCACAGGTATTCCGGAATTAAAAAAAACCATTGCCGATAAATTAAGGAGAGATAATTCCCTCGAATACGATCCGTCACAAATAGTCGTTTCCTGCGGCGCAAAACACAGCATATTTAATGCATTATTTGTCCTGTTAAATAAGGGCGATGAAGTAATAATACCTTCTCCTTATTGGGTAAGTTATCCTGAAATGGTTCGCCTTTCGGAAGGAAGGCCGTGTTTTATTGAGACCTCACCGAAAAATGATTTCAAAATAACCATTAAAGATTTAGAAAAATATATCAATCCAAAAACGAAAGCGATTATACTGAATAGCCCTTCCAATCCTACGGGATGCATTTATACAGAGGAGGAATTGAGGCAAATAGCTAAAATCTGCGTAACAAAGAAAATTTTTGTTATAAGCGATGAGATATATGAAAAGATTATGTTTGACAATCTAAAACATGTATCCATTGCATCTTTCAATAAAGATATATATAACTTAACTATTACTGTCAACGGCCTATCCAAAAGTCATTCTATGACTGGCTGGCGCATCGGATACTTGGCAGGGCCTGCTGACATTGTCGATGCTGTATCTAAACTGCAGGATCACTCTACATCAAATCCCGCATCTATTAGCCAGAAGGCAGCTGTGGCAGCATTAAATGCGCCCGATGATTTCTGTAAAGTTATGGCTTGCGAGTTTCAAAAAAGAAGGGATTATGCAATTGAAAGATTAAACAAAATAAAAAAAATCGGCTTTGTAAAGCCGAAAGGCGCATTTTATATATTCTGCGATATCTCCAAGATAAGATTGGATTCTTCAACATTTGCGAATCGTCTTCTCGATGAAGCGTATTTGAGCCTCATTCCGGGGATAGGATTTGGCAGGGATGACTATGTGCGCATAAGCTTTGCTACAGCTCTTACGCAAATAGAAAAAGGTATGGATAGAATCGAAGGGTGGCTGAATAAATTATGATTGCCAAAACTATTGCGGAAAAAATACTGAGCAATCATGCAGGCAGAGAACTCAAGGCAGGAGATTTTGCAATATGTAAAGTTGATTTCGCCTTCGGACAAGACGGAACTTCCTCTATTATTATGGACAGACTAGAGGAGCTCGGCGTAAAACAAACAAAAACAAAATTTTGTATGGTTATTGATCATAATGCACCTTCGCCGAGCGAGGGGGTTTCCAGAATTCATAAAAGAATGCGCGAATTTGCCAAGCGTTACGATACCGGGTTTTATGATATTGGCTGCGGTGTCTGCCATCAAGTTATACCAGAATCAGGACAAATATCGCCCGGGGATTTAGTAATAGGGGCAGATTCCCACACATGCACTTACGGTGCATTGGGTGTTTTTGCTACGGGTGTAGGTTCTACCGATTTGGCAATTACTTTAGCAACAGGAAAAAACTGGTTTAAAGTGCCGCAAACTATTAAAATAATAGTAAATGGCAAGATACCCAAAGGAGTATTTGCTAAAGATATAGCCTTGCATATTATCGGTAATGTAAGCTCGGGTGGCGCAACATATAAAGCAATAGAATTTAGCGGCGATGTAATTGACAAATTAGATATGGATGGCCGCTTTACTATATGCAATATGGTTGTGGAGATGGGCGCAAAAGCAGGATTTATGCCCCAGGATAAAAAAACAATGCTTTGGTTAAAATCAAGATTTATTAAAAATAAAAAGATAAAGCCAGTGACAGCAGATAAGCCTGCAAAGTATATAGAGGTTTTAGAGTATGGTATCTCAAGGCTTAAGGCCCAAGTCGCTCGTCCTCATAACGTGGATAATACTGTATCCGTTGATGAATTAAAAAAAATAAAGATAAATGAGGCATTTTTAGGTACCTGCACTAATGGAAGGCTGCAGGATTTAAAGCTCGCCGCTTCGATATTAAAATCCAGAAAAATCGCACCTGGAGTAAAATTTATTATTTGCCCTGCTTCACGCACAATCTTTTTAGAAGCTTTGAGATTAGGTATTATAGATATATTTATTAAGGCAGGTTCGGTGGTGGTTGCGCCTGGGTGCGGCCCTTGCGTCGGGACGCATAACGGAGTTCCTGCTGACGGCGAAATAGTCATATCAACTGCTAACAGAAATTTTAAAGGCAGAATGGGCAACCCCAATGCCTTTATCTACTTGGCGTCACCTGCAACCGTAGCTGCATCTGCTATTAAGGGCCATATTGCGGATCCGAGAGAGTTTTTATAAGTGAGCACATAAGTTATGGAGGCGGCTATTTAATACGGCTTCGCCTATAATTTACGTCGCTCTTTCAGAGCCTCCGTAAATTATCTGCTCATTAAGAGGAGGTTAATATGGAAATACGCGATTTGCTTTTATTAAGTATTGAGAAAAAGGCCTCTGATTTGCATTTAACTGAAAAAGAACCGCCTATATTGCGCCTTGATGGAAAATTAAACCGTACGAATTATC
This sequence comes from Candidatus Omnitrophota bacterium, assembly GCA_020063525.1. Taxonomy (GTDB): domain Bacteria; phylum Omnitrophota; class Gorgyraeia; order Gygaellales; family Profunditerraquicolaceae; genus UBA1562. The sequence goes on along the minus strand of JAGUUJ010000133.1, from coordinate 4,252 downwards.
CTGCCTTAACCAAAGAGGATTTAAAAAAGATGATATACAGTGTTTTGTCTAATACTCAGAAAGAAATACTGGAAAAAGATCTAGAGTTAGATTTCTCTGTTGCCCTGCCGGGCCTTGACAGGTTCCGGGTTAACGTTCATATGCAAAGAGGGGTTGTAGAGGCAGCCTTCAGGCGCGTTCCTTTAAAAATACCCAGCATCGAATCATTAGGTTTAGCACCTATAGTTATTGACCTGGCACGTAAGTCAAATGGCCTTGTATTAGTAACCGGGCCGACGGGTATGGGCAAGACTACAACCTTAGCAGCAATTATCGACCTTATCAATAATGAAAAGGAATGCCTTATAATTTGTATTGAGGACCCGATTGAATTTGTACATATAAATAAAAAGAGCGTTGTTAAACAAAGAGAGGTTTATACGGATACACGCTCTTTTGCTGAGGCACTCAGGCACGCTTTAAGACAAGACCCGAATGTTATTGTAGTGGGTGAGATGCGTGATCTTGAGACCATATCCACTGCTCTTACTGCTGCTGAAACAGGCCATTTAGTTTTAGCAACGCTGCATACGCCCGATGCGCCTCAAACTGTCGAAAGAATTATCGATGTATTTCCGCCTTACCAACAACAGCAGGTAAGGCTACAATTAGCAAATTGCTTGCAAGGTGTGGTGTCGCAATTATTGCTTCCTATGGCTTCAGGCATAGGACGAGTACTGGCTACTGAAATAATGCTGGGAACTTCTGGTATAAGAAATCTTATTCGTGAGCAGGAGATCGAACAGATACCAACTCTTATGCAAACAGGCAGTCAATACGGTATGAAAACAATGGATAAATCTTTAAAAGAATTATACCAAAAGGGGCTTATTAGTTTAGACGTAGCGCTGTCCAGAGTTAAGAATCCCGAAGAATTTAAACAGTTATGAACCCCGCCCTTCCTAGAGAAGATAAGAAATAAAGGAAAAGTGGGGTATATTGTATAGAAAGGAAGAGCGGGGTGAATTTAGAAGGCATAAGCATAAAATTGGGCGATAATATAAATACCGATTTTATCATTTCCGGTAGATATAAATTCTCAATAACCGACATCAAAGAATTATCTAAACATATAATGGAAGACATAGACCCCGGTTTTGCTGCAAAAATAATTCCCGGCAAATCAATAATTGTGGCAGGCGAAAATTTCGGCATGGGTTCATCGCGGGAGCAGGCGCCACTGGTGATAAAGGAATGTGGAATCGCAGCTATTTTAGCAAAATCATTCGCACGCATATTTTACCGTAACGGATTTAATATCGGCTTACCTCTCATTGAAACTGATACCGGCAAAATTGAGGAAAATGACACTTTATTTATAGAAATGGATAAAGGAATAGTAAAAAATGTAACCAAGAATAGCCAGATAGGAATTAAGCCTTTACCTAAATTTATGCAGGAATTGTTAAAAAAAGGCGGTATAATTAATTATTATAAAAAATACAGAAGATTACCTAAAGTATGAATCGTATTGTTAAACTGTTAAATTGTCAAACTGTCAAGACAATTTAACAATATAGCAATTTAACAATGATACATAATATAACTTTAATACCTGGAGACGGCATTGGTCCGGAAGTAATTAGGGCAGCAAGAAGATGCATTGAGGCAACTGGGGTTAAGGTAACATGGGATGTGGTTGCTGCCGGTCAAGACGCAATAGATAAATACGGTGATATATTGCCCAAAAATGTTTTAGAATCCATAAAAAAGAATAAAGTTGCTCTAAAAGGCCCGATTATTACTCCTATCGGCGAAGGTTTTCGTTCGGTAAATGTGGCGATAAGACAGGCTTTAGACCTGTATGCATGTGTAAGGCCGGCAAAATCATATCCGGGAGTAAAAAGTCCTTATAAAGATATAGACTTGGTAATTATTCGGGAAAATAGCGAGGATTTGTATGCAGGTATTGAATTTGAGGAGGGTAAAACCGAAACCAAAGAACTTATTTCCAAGCTCGAAGAGCTTGCTCATAAGAAAATACGCCAGGATTCGGGTATCTCAATTAAACCTATATCTAAATATGCTTCAGAAAGGATTGTAAAGTTTGCCTTTGAATATGCCGTAAAATATAACCGCAAGAAAGTTACGGTTGTGCATAAAGCAAATATTATGAAGTTTACCGATGGAATATTCTTAAAAACAGCACGTGAAGTCGCTAAGGATTATACTCACAAAATAATCTTTGAGGAAGCAATTGTAGATAATATGGCGATGCAATTAGTTCAGAAACCCAGGAATTACGATGTCCTGGTATTGCCTAATCTTTACGGTGATATAATTTCTGATTTATGTGCCGGCTTGGTAGGTGGTTTAGGAGTTGCTCCCGGAGCAAATATAGGTGATGATATGGCAGTATTCGAGGCAGTACACGGCGCAGCGCCTAAATATAAAGGCATGAATAAAGTTAATCCTACTGCGATGATACTATCCGGTGTCCTTATGCTTAGATATATAAAAGAGGATAAAGCTGCGGATAAGTTAGAAGAAGCGGTAAAAAAAGTACTGGCAGAAGGTAGGTCAGTAACCTACGATTTAAAACCCTATTGCGATGACCCCACAAGTGTAGGAACGCAAGAAATGGCAGATGCTATTATTAAGAACCTAAAATGAACCCCGCACCTTCTACGCATTCATATGTTTCTACTAGATTGGCAGTACGAGAAATTATTGTAAAAATATTTATCTTAAATAAAAAAGAAGGTGCGGGGTGAAAATATCCATAATAGGTGCTGGTAATGTTGGCGGATTAACTGCTATGCGGCTGGCTGAAGCAGGTTTTGGTGATATAGTTTTAGCTGACATAGCCAAAGGTCTTGCGCAGGGCAAAGCCTTTGACCTAGAAGATGCCGGTTCTATTTTGAAATTTAATTACCGCATCCAAGGAACAGATGATATAGAAAACATAAAGGATTCAGATATTATTATCATTACGGCGGGCCTGGCTCGTAAACCCGGAATGACCCGGGAAGATTTACTAAATAAAAATGCTCAGATATTAAAAGATGTATGCCTGAAAATAAAAAAAATATCTCCTCAGTCAATTGTGGTAGTTGTGACTAATCCGTTGGACTTAATGACGTATCTCGCTTTAAAAATTACGGGCTTTAAATCCAATAAAGTATTCGGCATGGGGATTAGTCTGGATGCAGCCAGGTTCGTGAATCTTATAAACAAAGAATTAAATATCCCTAGTACAGATATTGAAGCTTGTGTAATAGGAAGCCATGGAGAAGGAATGTTGCTGTTACCCCGGTTTACAACTGTAAAAGGTGTGGAATTAAATGAACTCCTTGAAGATGAAAAAATAAAAGTTCTGATTAAAAGGACTCTGGAGCGTGGGCAGGAGGTTGTGTCACTATTGGGAAGCGGCAGTGCTTATTTTGCCCCTTCCCAGGCAATACTATCAATTGTTAGGGCAATCGTAAAAGATGAAAAGCGCATAATAGGAGTATCTGCTTGTTTAAACGGCGAATATGGGATCAAAGATATCTGTATTGGCGTTCCTTGCCGCCTAGGAAAAGAGGGCATCGAAAAAATCATTGAGTTTGATTTAAATAAAGAAGAAAGACCACTTTTCCTTAAATCAGCTGAATCTATTCGTCGAAATTTAGACCTCATCAAACCTTTTTGCCATGGATTATGATTTGGCAGTAATCGGCTCGGGTTGGGCAGGATTTAATGCTGCACTAAGAGCAAAAGCGCATGGATTAAAGGTCGCTCTTATTGAAAAAGAACAAATAGGAGGCACCTGTCTTAACCGTGGCTGTATCCCTACCAAAACACTTCTACAATCTGCTAAGATTTATACCCTCACAAAAAAATCTAAGACATTCGGAATAGAAACAACAAACCCACAGGTAAACTTTTCTGAAATTCAAGCAAGAAAGAATAAAATCATTCAACAGCTGCGCCAAGGGATGGAGTTTATGCTTAAGGGCATAGACTTTATAAGTGCAGAGGCACGAATTTTATCGAACAATACCTTAGAAATAGGCGAAAGACAGGTAAATACAAAGTTTATGCTTATTGCCACTGGCTCAAAACCGCTTGAGCTTAAAGATATAAAATTTGATGGGGGAAAGATTATCTCCAGCAATGAAATCTTAAATTTAAAAGAAATTCCGAAATCGCTTTTGATTATAGGAGGAGGAGTTATTGGCTGCGAATTTGCGAGCTTATTTTCTACTCTGGGCTGCCAGGTTTCAATAGT
>JAGUUJ010000007.1 GCA_020063525.1 Candidatus Omnitrophota bacterium | reverse complement strand
CACCCTTATGCTTATGTTTTAGCAGTTGAAGATATGTTGGGCGGGGAGGCAAATGTTGTGCCTGAAAGAGCCCTCTATATTCGTACAATTGTGGATGAATTACAGAGAATTCATAGCCATTTATTGTGGCTGGGATTAGCTGGTCACTTTATCGGATACAATACTGTCTGGATGTGGGCCTGGAAATACCGTGAACCGGTGTTGGATTGTTTTGAAATGATTTGCGGCAACCGCAATCATTACGCGATGAGTAAAGTCGGCGGTGTGCGGCGCGATATAAAAAATGAAGACATCCCCATATTAAAGAAGACTATGGATGAATTAGTCCCGGCTGTAGATATGTTTAAAGGAGCAGTAACGGATGACCCGGTGATAGAGGCGCGGCTTAAGGGCATTGGTATTTTGACTAAACAACAGGCAGTTGACTGGTGCGTTGTGGGACCTACAGCCAGGGCTTCGGGAATAAATATAGATGTGCGCAGGGACGACCCTTACGGCGCATACGATAGAGTGGGTTGGAATGTGATTGTAGAAAAAGAGGGGGATATATTTGCTAAGACTGTGGTAAGAATCTTAGAGCTGTATGAATCTATAGGTATTATCCGTCAGTGCTTAGATAAGATGCCCGTTGGTGAAATCGATGCTAATATAAAAGATGTCCCGCCTGGCGAAGGTATAGGGCGGGTTGAGGCGCCGAGAGGAGAATGCTTTCATTATGTCAGAAGCGACGGCACTAATCGGCCAATTAGGCATAAGATTCGTGCCCCGAGCTTCATGAATGTAGCTTCCAATAAAGTCGCAGCAGTAGGCGGAACTATTTCTGATGCGGCAATTACTCTGGCAGCAGTTGACCCTTGTTATTGCTGCACCGAAAGGTTAATAGTTTTAGATAAACATACTGATAAGAAGATTATGAACGGCTGGGACCTGATAAAACTGTCGCAGGAAAAGACAGAGAAGTTGAGGGAGGCTATTAAATAATGGAAAATTTAACTGCTTTAAGAGAAGAAATAAATAAAATGGCAACCCTGGCACTCTCTATGCTAAAGAATACCTTTGATGGTTTTATGAAACACGACTCCGACATTTTAGCTGGTGTGTTAAAAGACGAAGAACGGCTAAATGATATGGAAAGGAATCTTACCGCGTCTTTAGTAGATATTTCTAAAGGTAAAGGCGCTGACAAGAAGAATATTATGCTTTTGAGCAATATTGTTGAGGATTTAGAAGAGATCGGCGATTACATAAAGGATATGATTGAGAGGATTGAGATAAAAATAGAGGAGAAACTGCTTTTTAGCGATGATGCCGTGGATGAGTATAAGCATCTCTATAATGTAGTTGAAACAGAGCTCGTAGATGTCCAGAAGGCATTAGGGATGAACGATAAGAATTTTGCCAGGCGCGTTTTGTGTGGTGAAGAAGATCATGTGGATAATCTCGTTCAGAAATATAGAGAAACGCATACGCAAAGACTCGTTGCGGGAATCTGCGAACCCCGTGCATGTAATATGTTTTTAAACCTCCTAGATTTTACTGCACAGATTTCTCACCACACCAAAGCAATTGCTAAAAATATTGCAGAGTTGAAATGAATATAAAATATTTCTATCCCTGGCTTAAATTAGATAATTTGAACAGTTTTGTGGTTTTGGCTATAGGCTTATTCTCGGTTTTGACCGTAATTTACTCTTCTAAATTTATGAGCGGCAGGAGAGGGCTCATACAATACTATGCTTATATTATTTTGACCGCTGCTGTATCAATAGGAGCTGTTCTCTCTAATAATCTCATTTTGCTTTTGGTATTCTGGGGATTTCTGGGGCTTACCCTTTACCTTCTTATTAATATGGGTGATGATGCGAGCGGTATAGCCAAAAAAACATTTATTATCGTGGGCGGTTCAGATGCATTAATGCTGTTGGGTATAGGTATAATTTATTATCTTACTAGTACGTTACAGATGGATAGCATAAGATTGGAATTTAATAATGGCCTTTCAGTTTTTGCGTATTTGTGTATTGCAGTAGCTTGTTTCGCCAAAGCCGGAGCCATACCCTTTCATTCCTGGATTCCAGACTGCGCCAAACATGCACCTGCGCCGGTTGTAGCGTATTTACCCGCCTCACTTGACAAATTATTAGGGATTTATCTTTTGGCGAGGATTTCTTTAAATTTATTTGTGATGAATGAGGCTTTAAATATATTTTTGATGCTCATCGGCGCTTTAACTATCATTGCTGCAGTAATGATGGCTTTGGTCCAGCACAATATGAAAAGACTATTAGGTTACCATGCGGTCTCCCAGGTTGGTTATATGGTTTTAGGTATAGGCACCGGCACACCAATAGGAATTGCAGGTGGTATATTTCATATGCTTAATAATGCCATATATAAATCTTGCTTATTCTTCACCAGCGGTAACGTGGAGTATCGCAGCAAAACAAGTGAATTAGATGAATTAGGCGGACTTGCCAAAGTAATGCCGCTTACCTATTTATCAGCGCTTATCGCCAGCCTTTCCATATCCGGGGTCCCGCCTTTTAACGGTTTTGTCTCCAAATGGATGGTTTATCAGGGCCTAATTAGCAAATGGCAAATGGCAAATGGCACCGTGCCTGCCGGCAGGCAGGAATGGCAAATGATTATATATGCGCTCTGTTTGGTAGCAGCGATGTTCGGCTCTGCCCTTACCTTAGCTAGTTTTATGAAATTAATTCATGCTACCTTTTTAGGCCAACGGGCCAACGGGCCAACGGGCCAACGGGCCAACGAGGCATCTTGGCAAATGTGGTTGCCTTGTGTGATACTGGCAATTATCTGTGTGATATTTGGCGTATTTGCTTATCAGGTTCCGCTTAAGTATTTCATTCTCCCAGCAGTGGGTCAAGTAAGTTTTATCGGCACCTGGTATGCAGGACTCTCCACTTTACTTATTATTATCGGTTTGCTTTTAGGCATTTTGATATTTAAATTAAGAGGCCTTGCGCCAATTATACGTCAAGATGCAACCTTTGTGGGCGCAGAAACATTTGATTTAAAAGATTCGCCAGTTACAGGCACAGAGTTTTATAATACTATAAAAGAACTGGGATTATTACGTGCAATATATAAAAGAGCGGAAGCGGGCTTCTTTGATATATATGAGCAGGGTAAGAATACTGTTTTTGGCATCGGTAAATTTTTCCAATATCTGCATAACGGGATTTTGCCAACTTATTTAGTTTGGTGTTTATTAGGAATGCTGGGATTATTTTTGCTGTTATTGAGATAACTATGGAACTGCAATTACTCTTATTATTTATGGTTTTTGCGGCAATCGTGGCAGTTCAGATTGAAGATTTACTCTCTAGCGTAATTGCAGTAGGGGCAGTGGGCTTAGGTTTATCTTTAGCCTTTTTAATCCTTAAGGCTCCGGATTTGGCTATTACGCAGTTGGTGGTAGAGATCTTATGTCTTATTATACTTATACGTGCAACGATAAATAAAGACCTGCCTTTGATAAGAGATGGACGCTGGTTATTTAATACCATCTCTACATTATTATTTATCGGACTATTTTTGCTCTGTGCTTACTTTGCCTTTAAAGATTTACCTAAATTTGGTCAACCAATTATGAGGGTAGCCCAGGAATATATCGATAAAGGATTAGGAAAAACCGGTGCAGCCAATATCGTTGCTTCTATAATTTTAGACTTTAGGGGTTATGATACCTTAGGTGAAGCAACCATTCTTTTTACCGCAGTGATGGGTGTATTAGCGGTGATAAGAAAGGTAGGCAGGATTAATGAAGAATAAAGAAGTGGGGATGACTTTAATTGTTAAGACTATCACCCGATTGACCGTCGGTCTAATATTGCTCTATGGAATATATATTGTTTTACATGGACATATCAGCCCAGGCGGTGGATTTGCAGGCGGAGTAATCATTGCGCTTTCTTTTATCCATTTGATGCTTGCTTTTGGTAGAGAGACAGCCTTAAAAAAACTATCTCAAGCTCAAGCATCTGTTTTAGAAAGTTTAGGCGCTATTATGTTTTTGACAATAGGATTGCTGGGTCTCTTAGGCGGGTACTTCTTCTTTAATTTTTTCCTACACAAAGGTAAGCCCTTTGCATTATTCAGCGCCGGAATTATTCCATTATGCAATATCGCTATATGCCTTAAGGTAGGAGCAGGGCTATTTGCCATCTTTGCGGTGTTAGTTTTATTTAAAGGATTGGACGAAGAGAAATGAGCGAATATATTTTGTGTCTGGTTTTATTTTGCATTGGGCTTTACGCTGTCTTAAGAAAAAGAAATATTATCAAGATTATTATAGGCCTCGGGATTATTGAATATGCAGTGAATTTATTTT
>JAGUUJ010000042.1 GCA_020063525.1 Candidatus Omnitrophota bacterium | reverse complement strand
GTATCCAAATCTGCGCTGATTTCTTTATAAACCGGTATGACATTGGCAGTTTTGGATAATCTTAAAAACTCTTTTAGCGATGGATAATACATATCTAGTTAATTGAGGGGTGTGCATAATTCTATCGTCATTCTGAGCCCCGAAGGGGCGAAGAATCTCAATTGTTTAGATTCTTCGTCGCTATCGCTCCTCAGAATGACATGGTATGAATTATGCACACTGCTCAGTTAAATTATTTTTCTATAAAAACATGATCTATTGCCAGTATGGCAGGTAACACCTACTTGACGCACTTTTATAAGGAGTGCGTCCATATCGCAATCGTAAGCAATAGATTTTACAAATTGGTAATTTCCTGAGGTTTCTCCTTTAATCCAATATTCTAATCTTTTCCGCGACCAAAAACAGGTCTTGCCTAATTTTAATGTTCTCCTCAATGAATTTGCATTCATAAAGCCGAGCATTAAGACCTCGCCCGTCCTATAATCCTGAATTATCGCCGGGATTAAACCATGCTTATCGAATCTTAGATTTTTTACATTAATGGTTCGACTACGCTTACCATTAACACTGAGCGAAGTCGAAGTGTTAAATTTTATCTTTTTTTTCATAAACGAACAAGGACCCCCTTTTCTTTTAAATATTCCTTTACCTGCCTTACCGAATATTCTTGGTAGTGAAATATGGAAGCAGCTAAACTTGCAGAAGCCCCGGCACCGGTTAAAACATCATAAAAATGCTCTAACTTTCCCGCACCGCCAGAAGCAATAACCGGGATATTTATTCTTTCGACAATAGCCTTTGTTAAGGCTAAATCATAACCATCTTTTGTACCATCATAATCCATGCTTGTCAAAAGAATTTCACCGGCGCCTAATTCTGCTGCTTTCATTGCCCAATCTAGCGCATCTAAATCTGTGGGAGTTCTGCCTCCATTGATATAAACCTGCCACTCTCCTGTTTGTCTGTTTGCCTGTTTGCCTGTTTGCCTGTTATTTACTGGATAACGCCTTTTGGCGTCTATAGCCACTACAATACACTGACTGCCAAATTTTAACGAAGCATCCTTAATTAAATCCGGAAACTTTACCGCCGCCGTATTTATAGATACCTTGTCTGCACCTGCATTTAATAACCCCCTTATATCACTAAGGTCTTTGATTCCTCCGCCTACGGTAAATGGCATGAATATATTTTTTGCTATTTCCTCGACCAGGTTAATCAAAGTCTTTCTATTCTCAAAACTGGCAGTGATATCTAAGAATACGAGTTCATCGGCTTGCTGGCGGTCGTAAACCCTGGCTACCTCTACGGGGTCACCCGCATCTCTTAGGCCAACAAATTTTACACCCTTAACTACCCTGTTTTCTTTTATATCCAGACAGGGGATTATGCGCCTGGTTAACATGCTCTCTCTCGGTTCAAATTACTTTATTTTATTTTTTTATACAGATATTCCTTTAGTAATTCCCATGTTTTCTTGCCGACTTTTCCATCTGCCATTAAATTATTGGCTTTTTGAAATGCTTTTATTGCATCACGGGTTTGTTTACCTTTTCGGCCATCGATAACACCAGTATAATAACCGGCCTTTTGCAAAGCAATCTGAACCTGTTTTACGCTGGGACGTGATTTTACCTCTCCTATTACTTTCTTTTTGCTTACCGCTTTTGTTAATTCTGTTTTCTGTTCCAGAGCTTTAGCTAAATTTTCTCGCAAACCGCTGTTCTCTTCGTCTTTGGCCTGAATTTGCGCTTCCAGGACTGAGAGCTGGTTTTTTAACCCTTGGATCTCTAAATCTTTTCGTTTACGACTAGTAGCGCATCCGGTTAGAGAAAACAAGAAAACAAACAAAACGAAAAAACCAATCGCCTTCCTTGACATATACCCCTCCCTTCTTTTAAGATAATTTTAAGGCTTCGGCTAAAGTAAAACGACCTTCATATAGGGCCTTACCTATTATTACTCCCTCCAGCCCTTTCTTTTCTAATAATTTAAGCCTGCGTATATCGCTCAAAGACGAAATACCGCCTGAAGCAATAACGCTTAACTCCGTTTCTCTCAGTAAGTTCTTAATGCCTTTTATATTCGGGCCTTTTAATGTTCCGTCCTTTAACACGTCAGTATAAATCACTTGTTTAAATCCTATGCCTTTTAGGTTATGGGCAAATTTTAATATATCCATATTTCCATAACTACTCTGCCAGCCTTTTGTTAGTATGCGGTCCGCTTTAGTATCTATGCTCACAATAATTTTATCTTTAAATTTTTTGAAGGATTTTTTTAGAAAATCCCTGTCTCGTGCTGCCTTTGTTCCGAGAATGATGCGCCAAATACCATAATCCAACAATGTTTCTATTATTCTTAGATTTCTCATGCCGCCGCCAAATTGTATAGGCACATCCACTGCTTTCACAATTTGTTTTAGCGCGTCTATATTTTTAGGTGTACCGCTAAATGCCCCATCCAAATCCACTACATGTATTAGTTTCGCGCCCTGTTTTACCCAATGCCTTGCAGTCTTCGTTGGGTCACGCGAATATATCTTTTTATCGAGCTTACCCTGGACATATCTTACCACACAACCATCTTTTATATCTATAGCCGGGATAATTAACATTTTTTATGTTTAGGGACAGTCCCTATAAACTTACAAAATTCCTTAATATCTTAAGCCCTGTTTCCTGGCTTTTTTCCGGATGAAACTGTACGCCGTATATATTATCTTGCCAGAGAACAGAAGTAAAATCAATTCCGTAATCAGTAGTAGCCGCAATAAGACGTCCATCTTTAGGCTGCGGATAATAAGAATGGCAAAAATATACGTAAGAATTATCGGCTAAGTCTTTTAATAAAGGACAGGCGCTATTTTTTACTTTTAATTGGTTCCAACCCATATGCGGCACCTTAAGGTTATCTTTATTTTCAAATCTCTTAACTACACCTTTTAATATGCCAAGGCCCTTTGACACTTCGACTGCGCTCAGTGTCAATGGTGAGCGTAGTCGAACCATTGACTCTCTGGTTTCTTCGCTTTCTTCAAATAAAAGCTGCATACCTAAGCAGATTCCAAGGAATATTTTTTTGCTCTTTATGTGTTCGTTTAATGCCGAGATTAAATTCTGTGTTTTTAACTCTTGCATAGCATCATCAAAAGCTCCCACCCCTGGCAAGACTGCTTTGTCAGAAGCCTTGATCTCGTCAGGCTTATTAGTAACTATAGTCTTTGCACCCATTGACTCCAGCGCTTTTTGCACACTATGAATATTACCCATACCGTAGTCAATTATGGCAATCATCTAATCAATTACGCCTTTCGTCGAAGGGATACCTTTTCTGCGGGGGTCAACTTGGGTGGCTTGGTCTAAAGCTAACCCTAAGGCCTTAAAGACAGGCTCCAGGTTCGTATGTAAATCGTGATTGGAACTGGGAAAAAGATCAATATTTAAATTTATCTCTAATTTCTTTGCAAAAGCTTCAAAAAAATGATTCGCATAATCAAAAGAATATTCTCCTTGATAGGTAAAAGAAAAACTCTTTTCCTTAAAAAACCCTCTTCCGCTAACATCAACCGTCACATTTGCAACCGCATCTTCCATAGGTACTGATGCAGAACCAAATCTTTTGATACTCTCTTTATCACCCAAAGCTTTTTTAAAAGCTTCTCCTAACACAATTCCAACATCTTCATTTGTATGGTGTATATCTATTTTTTTTACATCTCCTTTAGCCTGAATCTTTAAATCGAATAATCCGTGAAAAGCAAATAATTCTAACATATGGTCAAGAATGCCGATACCAGTATTTATTTTTGTTTTTCCTGTGCCATCGATATTTAATTTTACCGTTATATCGGTTTCCTTCGTTTTCCTCTTTATAGTTGCAGTTCTCTTTTTCATATAGGCTCGCTTTTTAATCTAAAACCTTATCTTTACCGAATCCAAATGTTTATCCAAACCTTCAATGCCGGCAATCTTTTCTAATGGTTCCTTTATCTTCTCCAGGGCCTTGCGTGAATACCCGATAACATGGCTGCTTTTCATAAAATCGAATACTGAGAGGCCGGAAAAAAACCTTGCAGTGCCTCCTGTTGGCAAAACATGACTCGGGCCAGCTACATAATCTCCTACTGTAGTAGGACTATAAGGGCCCAAGAATATCGCCCCTGCATTCTTTATTCCTTTGAGCAGCCTTTGGGGGTTCCTGACTAAAATTTCCAGGTGCTCAGGAGCAATTCTGTTGGTAATATCAACTGCCTGTTCAATATTTTTGGTCATTATAATAAAACCGGGATTATCCTGGCATTGCGACTTAATCTCACGAGCCAAGCTTTTAGAATTGGTAATCAGCACAGCTAATCCTCCTGCGTGCTCTGTCTGTGCCTTCAAATCAGCAATAATAAATTTGGGTTCGCTGTAACGGTTGGCGATAATAACTAATTCGGTTGGTCCGGCAATCATATCTATATCAACCATGCCAAAGACCTGCCTTTTTGCTTCACTTACATAAACATTACCCGGCCCGATTATCTTATCTACGCGGGGAATGGTTTTAGTTCCATAGGCTAATGCGGCAATACCCTGAGCGCCTCCCACACGATAAATTTCATCTACCTTAAGAAGGTCAGCCACTACCAGAATATGAGGGTTTATATATCCGTGCTTATCCGGCGGACTAATTAAAATTATCTTCTTGACACCAGCCATTTTTGCGGGAAGCACCGTCATATAAACAGTAGAAACCAGAGGCGCTGTCCCTGCGGGTATATATATACCCGCTTTATCTAAAGGTATATAATTCTCACCCAAAATAACTCCATCGCTATCCTTCATTCTCCATGATTTCTTGATGGTTTTACGATAAAACCGGTTTATATTTTCAATGATGACTTTAAGGCTGGAGACAAAATTAGGGCTTATATTTTGATAGGCGCCGCTGATTTCTATCTCAGAAACCTTAAGTTGTTTTAGGGATAATTTAACACCGTCGAATTTCCGGGTATATTTTATGAGCGCCTCATCGCCAAAGACACGCACATTTTCAATAATCCGGCTTACTTTCTCTTCGACTCGCCTTGATTTGATAAAACCTCGATTATAAATCTTTTCTAATTTTTTGCTGGTAAACCGTATGATTTTCATCCTTCGATTCCTTTCAGTCACTCAGGATGACCCTGAGCGAACAAAGTGAGTCGAATGGGTCACTTTAAATTACCCATTATATTTTTAAATTCCTGAAAGGCTTTTTCCAAATTTTCCGGCTTATTCCCGCCTGCCTGAGCAAAATCCTTCCTTCCGCCGCCGCTACCGCCGATTACTTTGGCAACATCCCGGATTAATATTGACGCATCAAGCCCTCTTGTAACTAAATCAGGAGTTATACCCATTACTAATAGAGCCCTGCCATCCAGAACTGAACCTAAGGCAATTACAGCGTTATCCGTTCTCTCTTTAATTAAATCTATTGTCTTTCTTAATAAATCCATATCCGTATTTTCAATAACTTTGGTGATGATTTTTAGAGCTTTTATATTTTGGGAACCCTGAATTATGCCATCTACCGAACTTGTGATAATATCCAATCTTTGTAAATTCAGCTTTTTCTCCAATTCTTTTATCTGTGCTAATTTCTTTTGCAACTCCTGCGTTAGGTTCTCTGCTGGAACATTTAAAATAGAAGAAGCCTCGGCCAAAATATTTTCCCGTTCCTTTATTGCTCTATAGGCAGACTCTCCTGTTACTGCCTCTATTCTTCTTATCCCGCTTGCTACCGAACCTTCACTAATTATTTTAAATAAACCTATTTGACCGACAGAATCCAAATGAGTTCCGCCGCATAACTCTTTAGAGAAATCACCGATTGCCACCATGCGCACCCTTTGTTCATATTTCTCGCCGAAAAATGCCAATGCACCCTGTTTTTTTGCTTCCCCAAGAGTCAGCATTTTAGTTTTAAGACCTTCATTATTTATTATGTAATTATTGACCTCTTCTTCTATTCTATCCAGCTCATCGTTGGCGAGAGCCTTAAAGTGCGTAAAATCAAAACGTAACCTATCTTCGGCCACCAATGAGCCCTGTTGCTGAATATGAGCACCCAAAACTTTTCTTAAGGCTGCCTGCAAAAGATGGGTGGCAGTATGGTTTCTGGCGATAGATAATCTACGTTCAATATCGGCACAAGCTCTTAATTCATTGCCGGTTTTAAAACCGCCTTCTAAGACTTTCCCTTTATGGACAATTACTTTATCGAACTTTTGTGTATCCGTAACCCGAAAAATATTTTTTCCCTTTCTAAATTCACCTGTATCGCCAACCTGACCGCCGGATTCCGGATAGAACACCGTTTTGTCTATGATTATCTTAACTTCTTCGCCTTTATTTGCTTTTTTAACCAGGGTACTATCTTTAATAATTTTTAAGATCTTTGCTTTGGCCTCATATTTTGCGTAACCTAAGAAATTGGTCTTGGCCCCGGCTAAGTGCAGTTCTTTAAGAGCGAAAACATCACCTTTCATCGAACTCTGCGCCTTGGAGCGGTTTTTCTGCTCTTCTAATTTTTTACTTACAACATTAACTATCGCTGGTAAATTCTTAAAACCTTGTTTCTTTAACCAACCCTCTGTTTCTTCTACGGGCATTCCATAAGTATCGTATAATTGAAAGACAGCCTCGCCTATTTTATCTGCGTCAGCTGCCAAAGGGATTTTAGAAAATAACGTATCGCTCGAATTTAAAATATTAATAAAACTTTTTTCCTCGGCTAAAACAATCTGAGCAATATTCTCTTTGCGATTATTCAATTCTGGATAAGATATTTTCATAACTTCAGATAATACAGGTATTAATTTATAAAGAAATGGATTTTTTATCCCCAGCGTTCTTAAGTGAAGCGTGCTTTTTCGGATTAATTTCCTGATTATATAACCTCTAGCTTCGTTAGAAGGAAGTACTCCGTCGTAAATCGCAAAGACAATAGCACGGATGTGGTCGGCAACAGCATACATAAATTCTTTTTTAGCGGCACCTGCGCCACTTTCTATATTTGTTGTAATTTCTCTTAGTATCGGTTGAAATAAATCTGTTTCAAAATTGGTATATACCCCCTGCATAACAGCTGCTAATCTTTCCAGGCCCATTCCGGTATCAATATTCTTCGTAGGTAACGGCTCTAATATCCCGCCTTCCTTACGATTGAATTGCGTAAATACAAGATTCCAGACTTCCACAAACCTGCCACAATTGCAAGCGGGGTCGCAGTCTGACCTTGCACATCCTACTGTATCACCTTGGTCAAAAAATATCTCAGAACACGGCCCGCAGGGCCCATTAGGGCCTTTTTCTTTTGCTTCAGCAGGCCAGAAGTTTTCTTTATCGCCTAATTTTATAATTTTATTTTCTGGAATCTTTATTTTGTTCTTCCATATTTTAAATGCTTCATCATCATCTTTATATATAGAAACCCAGAGCCGTTCTTCTGCAATCTTAATTTCCTCTGTTAAGAATTCCCAGGCAAAGGATATTGCATCTTCTTTAAAATAATCACCGAAGGAAAAATTTCCCAACATTTCAAAGAATGTATGGTGTCCTGGCGTCTTACCCACCTTATCTAAGTCATCAGTGCGTAAGCAACGCTGGCAAGTTGCGGCACGAGTAAAGCCGGTTAAATGACCAAAAAAAAGCCTTTTGAATTGATTCATCCCCGCGGGCGTAAATAGGACGGTAGGATCGTCTCTGGGAACAAGCGAATCGCTGTCTACAATCTTGTGTTTTTTGGCTTTAAAGAAATCCAGGAATTTCTGTCTTAATATATCTGTCTGCATATTAGGGACGTCTTTGAATCTAATCGAGGGACGTCTTTGAAACCAATCGGAAGGGTGTCCCCTAGAAATATTTTTAGAAAAATGGGCCGCCCTTAGCTATAAAATGGGGCCCTATTATTAATTTTGTTTAAGACATCAATAACTACTTCGGGAGAGAAACCGCGGCGTAAAAGATATGCGTAAACACGCCTCTTTGCTTTTTGAGGGTCGATGCCCTTTAATTTATTAAGCCTATCTTTGGCAATTCCTCCGACTATATCTTCTTCAGGGTAACTCTTTTTAATTTCATTTATTTGTGTATCTATAATTGCCTTATTAATACCCTTTAGGTTTAGTTCTGCTCTTAGCCTTCTTATACCTAAAGGTTTTTTTATGCGTGACTCAATCCACGTTTTAGCGAAATAATTGTCGTCAATAAAACCTTTGTCTTTTAAGAAAGACAAGGTCATTTCTATTATATCCGCATCAAATTTTTTCTTTTTTAGACGCTGGCGAATCTCATTTTCGCTACGTAGCCTGAACTTAAGAAGCAGGAAGGCGTAATTCTTTGCTTTCTGTAACAAATCTATACTTTTCTTAATTATTATCCACCTTCTGAAACCTCTTCTAAATTTTCCGGCCTCTCACCAACCTCAATCTCTAAGGTCATATCTTTTTTTTCGCGTAAGACCACCACTTTTACTTTACGGCCAACTTCAGCTTTTCCCACTGCATTTAATAATTCCCTGACATTATTAATAGCTTTATTATCAAGTTGTTTAATGATATCGCTTTCTTTTATACCTGCTTTCTGCGCCGGGCTGTTTTCCAAAACACTGACTACCAGCGCACCGTTTTTATCAGTCGGGCCAAAGTATTTTGCTAACTCATCAGTTAAATCCTGCACTGTTACACCGAACCAGCCATAGGTTACCTTTTTTCCTTCGATGAGTTTAGCAATAATCTTTTTAGCACTATTGATAGGTATGGCAAAACCAATGCCTTGATAACCGCCGCTGGTAGTAAATATTGCCACATTAATGCCTGCAACTTCGCCCTTAATATTAACTAAAGGCCCGCCGGAATTACCAGGATTTATAGCAGCGTCTGTCTGAATAAGGTCATTATAATCCCTATCCCGGCCAAGGGCGCGACCTAAAGAACGGTGCAGCGCACTGATTACACCTACAGTTACAGTGGGCTCAGGATTCTGCATGGCAAAAGCAAATGGATTACCGATAGCCACAACCCACTGCCCAATCTTTAGATTATCAGAATCGCCTAAGGATGCCACGGGTAGATTATGCGCGTTTATTTGAATGATTGCCAGGTCTGAACGCGCATCCTGGCCTTTGATTACGCCTTTAAAATCTCTTCCGTCGGATAAAGTCACGGTTATCTTGTCCGCTTCATCAATAACATGCTGATTGGTTAGAATATAACCCCTGGAGTCAATAATCACCCCTGAGCCCAGGCCCCTCTGCTTGTATTCTCTATCAGGCATTTCACCAAAGAAATCATCAAAGAATTTACGGAAAGGGTCCTCTTCTCCAAACGGCGATGCACCAAAGGGAGAACGGAAATAATACCTTCTTCCTCCCCCTTTCAACTTTTGCGTATGCTCTGTGCTTATAGATACCACGGCTGGACCAACGGCTTTAGCTACATTAATTATCGCATCTTCCATTCTAAATGCCTCAAAAGAGGGAGTAACTACCTCCTGACTATTAGCAGGTGAAAAGAGATTCAATGCTAACAAGGCTGTCCCGAAGAATATTATTTTCCTCTTCATCTTAACCACCCCTCCCCCTTATTAACCTAAGGAAATCTTCTTGCGTATTTCTTTTTCTATATCTTCCTGTAACTTGGGTTTTTCTTTCAATAATTTTATGGCCGCATCTCTTCCCTGGCCAAGCTTCTCATTTCCAAAAGAAAGCCAGGTTCCTGACTTTTCGATAATACCTAAATTCACTGCTGCATCTACAATACTGGCTGTCTTGGCAATACCTTCGTTGTGCAGGATTTCAAATTCTGCCTCGCGAAAGGGTGGCGCAATTTTATTTTTGACCACTCGTGCCTTAATCCTATTGCCGATAACAACATCTCCTGACTTCAACGTAGCAATCCTCCTTAAATCCAATCTCACTGAAGAATAGAATTTAAGCGCCCTTCCTCCGGGCGTAGTTTCGGGAGACCCAAACATCACACCTATTTTTTCTCTTAACTGGTTAATAAAAACAACACAGGTGCGAGACTTGCTGATTGCTGCTGTCAATTTCCGCAGCGCCTGTGACATTAAGCGCGCCTGCAAACCCATGTGCGCATCTCCCATCTCGCCTTCTATTTCTGCGCGAGGAGTAAGCGCGGCCACGGAATCAATCACAATCATATCCACGGCGTTTGAGCGCACCAATGTCTCAGTAATCTCTAATGCCTGTTCTCCGGTATCCGGCTGAGAGATTAAAAGGTCATCTAAATTAACCCCTATTATTTTAGCATAAGTAGCGTCAAACGCGTGCTCTGCATCAATAAAGGCAGCTACCCCGCCTTTTTTCTGAATCTCTTTTATTACGCTTAAAGTAAGCGTAGTTTTACCGGATGCCTCAGGGCCGAAAACTTCAATAACCCTGCCGCGCGGAAGGCCACCTATTCCTAAAGCTAAATCCAGGGTAAGCGCGCCTGTAGGTATGGCTTCTACATCCACCTTTATTTTTCCGCCCAACTTCATAATTGAGCCTTTGCCAAATTGTTTCTCTATCTGAGAAAGCGCCAGTTCCAGTGCTTTCTGGCGGTCAGACATATCTTCGGAGACTTCTTTAGATGGTGATTTTTTTTCTTGAATCATAATTTCCTCCAATTTATTTTTGCAAATGAGACACTAATTATAACTTAACAATATCTATCTGTCAAACAAAAAATCCCTCCTTCCTTACTACAATAGACGTACTGGTGAGGGAAATCTAACAGTAATTCTTATATTACGAGCTTAATTTTCTTTTGCATCCCTATCTTCCTGCATCTTTGGCTGAATTGTTTTCATAAATGCCTTTACCACCTCAGGGTCAAAATGGGTTCCTGCGTTTTCTTCGATAATCTTTAATGACTCTTCTTTGCTGTATGCCTTGCGGTAAGGCCTGTCTGAGATTAATGCCTGATACACGTCTGCAACCGCAATAATCCTTGCGCCCAGAGGTATCTCCTTTCCTTTTAGTCCGGCAGAATAACCCAAGCCATCGTATCGTTCATGGTGATAGAGAACAATAGGAACCACTTCGCTTAAAAAATGCACCGGCCTGATGATTTCTGCTCCGATTTGAGGGTGCTTCTCAATCGCCTTGTGTTCCTCCTTGGTAAGTTTTCCTTTTTTCTGCAGGATATTATCGGGAACGCCGATTTTACCCAAATCATGAAGTGCGGCTGCGTGCTCTAAGTTTTCTATCTCCTTTTCAGGAAGATTAAGCTCCTTGGCAATGCCGACAACTATTGAGACCATATTTTCGGCATGCTCACCCGTATAATAATCTTTGGCTTCTATTGTTTTGGCAAATGCATATATTGACTCCAGGAGCGTCTGATTCACGCGGTTTTCCATCTGGAGCAGTTTTTCTTTTAATTTATCTATGTTTTCTTCTTTGCCCGCTTTGAGCAGCGTCTCAAGCTCTTTCTCATTCGCGCTTTTAAAAACAAATACCCTGTTTCCGCCTTTTTCCTTGGCGCCGCGCAGCGCCTGGTCAGCTGAATCCAGAAAACCCGATTCCGTATTAACGCCTCCCTCGGGAAAACTTGAGAGCCCCATACTTACCTTTAGCTTTATGCGGTTATTTTTCTGGTCAAAAGTATACTCGGTAAGCGCGCTGAATAAACGTTTTGCAAATATCACCGCCCCTTCTCTGTTAGTGTCAGGCAGAAGAACGATGAATTCATCTCCGCCGTAGCGGATAACCACATCGTTAGTCCTTGAGCAATTGAGCAGCTCCTGCGCAAATTCTTTAAGGATTAAGTCGCCATATCGATGCCCGTATATATCGTTTATGGATTTAAAGTAATCTATGTCCAGCATAATCAGAGAAAGCGGAAAAATGTATCGTTTTGCGCGCTTAAACTCCGAAGATAACCTTTCCCTTAGATATCTATAGTTGTATAGGCCGGTAAGGGGCTCTTTTAAGCTTAAATCCTGCAATCTTGCGATTAAATTCTGGTTGCTTAAAGAAAGCTCCTGCATTTTGAGCGCTTTTTTTATGCCTATCTTTAACTCATCAATATTAAGGGGTTTTTGCAGATAACTGAATGCGCCCTGGTTCATTGCGGAAACAGCGCTCTCAAGAGAAGCGAATCCGGTAAATACAATGACCATTGTCTCTTCATTGAGCTGTTTTATCTCCTTCAGCAAATCAAGGCCTGTTCCGTTAGGAAGCTTAAGGTCAAGCAGAACCAGATTATAAAATTTATTTTTTAATTCTTCCTTGGCAGATTTTATAGTTCCTACCCCGGTTATAAGATAATCTTCTTCGTTCAATATGTCGCTCAGGGTTTCGCGCATATTGGCATCGTCTTCAACTATAAGGATATGGATGCCTTTATTCATCTTTTTTAATCGGTAATTTAACGGTTACCTTTGTTCCTTTGCCAATCTCACTTTCGATATTGATGTTCCCGCCATGCGCTTCCATAATGACGCTACAGGTGGCAAGGCCAAGTCCTCTGCTTGAGGCCTTGGTAGAAAAAAACGGCTCAAAAATCATTCTTTTATCTTCTTCTTTTATCCCCGGCCCGGTATCCTCAAATAAAATATTTATGCAATCATCCCGGTAAAGCGCTTTTACGGTTAATCTTCCTCCCCTGCCCATTGCCTCCACCGCATTTAAAATTATATTTACAAATACCCCGGTAAGCTGGACTTCATCCGCTTTTATTTTTGGCAAATCCCTGTCTAAGTGCGTAGCGATGGATATGTTTTCGGGAATTTTAACCTTTTCAATGCTTGCCAATAAAAGCTCTTTTAAATCCAGTTCTTTGAGTTCTAATTGTTTGGTTCTGGCAAAGGTTGAAATATTCTCAATAATTTTATTAGTCTCTGTAATTTCGCCTTCCAGGATTTCCAGATGCCTTTTTATTTTCTCATCCGCATCCTGCAGTTTCATTTTGAGAAAATAAACGGAATTTCTCATCACCCCTAATTGATTTTTAAATTCATGGCCTATGATGCTGCCCAGATAATCCTTTAAAACGGTTATCTTCTCTAAATCCCCGACCATTTTATTAAATGACCGCGCCAATTCTCCAATTTCATCGGTAGATTCTATTGCTATCCGGTGGGACAAATCTCCTTTAGCAATAACTGCGGTTGCTGTTACTAACTTACGAATGGGCCCGGTTATGCTTCGGACAAAAAAGATGCTTATCGTGCCTAGAAATAACGCCATTAAAATAAGCGTCATCCACACCGCCACTGTTGTCGTCCTCTCGATAGCATATATCTTCTTTTCTACCGCTCCAATAATATTTAATGCGAGCCGCTGCATCCTTCTGCCGCCTTTTCTCATACTCAAAATATCAGTCTCTATAACTTTACTATTCTCAATAAGGCGATTAATTAAAGTTGTATGCTCATCAAGGAGCGAGATAATTTTTTTGTCTTCAACAGCTTCTTTTAATGCAGCTATATCCATTTTTGCTTTATTTATATATTCACTGTTATGGTAATTAATATAATGATGAACTTGTATATGGACCTCGGCTATAATGGGCGCAATTTTTTCAGATGAACTATCTTGAACCTGTGATAATCCTTGAAGTTCTTCAAAATTTGTTTCCAGATTCTCTATTATAGACTTTCGCTCTTTAAAGTTAGCTTCGGTCTTCTTTAGAAATATCTTATAGTTATCGAGTTCAATGGTAATGGCATTGAATTTTTCTTCTGCTGCTACGGTTATTCTTTTTTTACCCTCCTCTACCAATTTTTTCAGGGTAATCAAGTTGTCATTGATTTTCTCTAAATAGGTCTTTTCTTCTTCCCCTTCCAATGTCGCTCTTTCATAAGGGCCTAATAATAAAATATTTTTTTCTTGTCTTCTACACTCCAAGACTTCTATTTCGATGTCCTTACAGATCTTGATCTCTGCAATATTTCCCCTTATCCTAGCGATATTAACTATAGCTACTGCTCCAATTATAGCTGATAGAATAATGCACAATGTAAATTCAAAGACAAGTTTGGTCCCTATCCGCCATTCCTTCATTGGGATTTTTTTCCTCGAATATTTTCTAACATTGCAAGAAACTTATCTATATCTATGGGTTTTTGGATAATTTAGAAATCTCCGCTTTTTAAGCTCTCTCTATAAAAGATGTCGTCGGCGAAGGCGGTTATCAGGATAACGGTCAGCTTAGGGGCAATTTGCCTTAAAATCTTCAAGGTATCTATGCCGTTCATCCCGGGCATTTTGACATCCATAAGCACAATGTTAAAATTATCTTTTTTAACAGCCTTGATTGCCTGATAACCATCATAGACACTAACCACCTCG
>JAGUUJ010000097.1 GCA_020063525.1 Candidatus Omnitrophota bacterium | reverse complement strand
TTACTTTTAAGTAATATCTCAATGATATTTTCTTTTAGTGTCTGCATAGTTTAGCTCTTAGCTCTTAGCTCTTAGCTCTTAGCTCTTAGCTCTTAGCTCATGGTTTTACTATGAGCTATCAGCTATGAGCTGTAAGCTATTACTCATCTGGTGCGGTTACGCGCAGAACCTCTTGAACCGTGGTTATGCCTTTTAACGCTGCATCCATACCTTCTTCCCTTAAGGTTCTCATGCCTTCTTTACGCGCCTCTTGTTTTATTATATGTTCCTGAGCGCGGCCTAAGATTAATTCCCGGATTTTAGCACTTAATAATAAAATCTCAGCAATCCCCATCCTTCCGCTATAACCTGTATTAAAACAGTGGTTGCAGCCTTTACCGCGGAAGAATTCGTATTTTTTTATTATGTGGCTTTGGCTATTGGAGGCCAAACCACGGTTCTCCAACCTGCCGGTATTTAATTTTAAAGTATCGATAATTTCTTTTTCCAGAGTGTATTTCTCCTTGCAGTAAAAACAGATTTTACGCACGAGCCTCTGTGCAAGCACGCAGATCAAAGAGGAATTAATCAGATACGGTTCAACCCCCATATTAACCAGGCGCACAATAGCACCGCTTGAAGTGGTTGTATGTAAAGTGGAAAGCGCAAGGTGGCCGGTCAATGCGCTCTTAATGGCGATATCTACGGTTTCATAATCACGTATTTCACCGATCATTATAACATTCGGGTCCTGTCTTAATATAGAGCGTAAAGCGCCGGCAAAAGTCAAACCTATCTGCGGCCTTACGGTCACCTGATTTATGCCTTCTAATTGATATTCCACAGGGTCCTCTACTGTAACGATATTTTTTTCCGGGGTATCTACAAGTTTTAAAAGCGAATAGAGTGTGGTGGTTTTTCCTGAACCGGTCGGCCCGCACACAAGTATCATACCGTGCGGTGTCTTGGCTACATTCTTTAATTTAGAAACGGTTTCTTCGCTAAAACCCAGTTTTTCTATATCAAGCATGGCTTGAGATTTATCTAATATACGAATGGCAACCTTCTCGCCAAGACTGGAAGGAAGAATCGATACGCGGAAGTCTATCTCGCGGTCGAAAATCTTAGCCTTAAAACGTCCGTCCTGGGGAAGCCTGTGTTCGGCAATGTTCAAATTTGACATTACCTTAACTCGAGAAACAATAGACGGATGCATGCTCTTAGGGGGCGCTTGTTCCTCATGCAATACGCCGTCAATACGAAAACGCACCCTCAGTTTTATATCCCATGGCTCGATAAGTATATCCGAGGCTCTTTTATTAGTTGCTTCTTCGAGTAGCATATTGGTAATTTTAATTACAGGAGGCTCACGGCTTATACGGTCTAACTCCTGGTCAGTAGGTAAGAGCTCTTTTTCTTCTTTTATAAATTCTATTGAAGAAACTGCGAGCTCTTTAACCAAATTGTCAATTACGCCTTTAGTTGTATCTGGGTAAGATAATTCTATGGCTTGTAATATATCCTCGCCTGGTGAAATAATCGGGTTTATTTTATATCCGGTGAGGGCTTCGACATGATCAATGGCAAATATGTTTAAAGGGTCTGCCATTGTCAAAGTAATCGTATCGCCCATCTTAGATATAGGAATTATCTGATAGCGGCGGGCAATATCAATAGGAACGATTTTTGCTATTTCGTAGTCTATCTTGAAACGTTTTAAATCAATTAAAGGGACGCCCAGCCCTTGGCTTAAGACTGAAATGAGTTCATTTTCCTTAATAAATTTTAAATCTACGATAATATCGCTAAGCCTACCGCCTTTTTCACTCTGGACCTCTAATGCCTGATTCAATTGCTCTTGCGTTATAAGCTTATTACTAATCAACAGCTCAGTAAGGCGCTCTTTTAAGGAAACCATCTTTTCTTAAAGTTACTATCAGTTACTATTGGTTACTAAAGCGAATCTTAAAAATAATCTGTTAGTTACTAACTGTTACTTTTCTTGTAACCATTAGTAACCACTAGTAACAAACTGTAATTTTATTTGTAGTTAGTAACTGTTAGTAACTTTCTTATTCTTTATCCTTATAGTATTTCTCTATTGCCCCTTTGACATCGGATAAAGTAGAAACGAATATCTGTACGCTGCAACCTGACAACAATTCTACGTCTTCAATTGCATGGACATTAAGGGGGTTGGACATTGACAGAGTAAGGCTATTGCCAACTTTGTCTACGGGGATAAGCAGGTATTGCCGGGCAACGCGGCTGGGAATAATATCAATAATCTCCGAATTAATCTCATAGTTAGCCAAAGGTAAATAAGGAAAGCCGTATTGTGCAGTTAAGGCCTGAGTGATATCTTCCTCCTTAGCAAATCCTAATTCTACTAATACTTCACCGATAAGACCACCCCTTTCCTTCTGAACAGTCAATGCCTTATCTAATTGCTGTCGACTAATAATGCCCCGTTCAATAAGTAACTCACCTAATTGTTTATTTACAATTTTTTTTATTTGCATATAACCTTTTTTACAAAAAAGTTGCTATACGATTCTTACCTTGCCTTTTGGCAAGATTAAGTAATTCTTCTGCCTTAGTAATCAGTTCCTCAGCGTTTACCCCATCAAGGGGATTTTCGCTTACACCTCCACTTACCGTAAGTCTTCTGTTGATATCCCCTTCTTTACTAAAAGCAAAATCTATCTTTTTCCTGATATCTTCAGCTATCTCTTTTGCCTGGCGTTTATTTCTCTCAGGTAAGACAATGGCAAACCCATTATCCCCTACCCTGGCTACGCGGTCAACTTCCGTAAAAGAATCCTTGATTAAAGAGGCAATTTTTTTTAATAT